>JAITDD010000001.1 GCA_031282725.1 Mycoplasmataceae bacterium | reverse complement strand
ATAAAGAGTTAAACCCAGAAATGTTTGAAACAGGTAATGATAAAAAATTCGATTCATTTCTTAAAATGTATTTAGAAGATAAGAAACAAAGAGAGAAAGAAGCAATAGAAGCACGAAGATTGAGAGAAGCTGATAAAGAAGAAAATCGTAAATGACAGCTTAACATGGAAAGAGAACGAAAGGAAGATAAAGAAGAAGCAAGAAGATTAAGAGAAGCAGATAGGGAAGAAAATCGTAAATGACAACTTAACATGGAGAAAGAACGAAAAGAGGAGAAGGAAGAAAATCGTAAATGACAGCTTAACATGGAAAGAGAACGAAAGGAAGATAAAGAAGAAGATCGCAAATGGCAACTTAACATGGAAAAAGAACGAAAAGAGGATAAAGAAGAGGCACGAAGAATGCGAGAAGAAGACAGATTAGAAAACAAAACTTTTCAAAAAAATATTATTGACGAACTTAAAGAAAATAACAACAGTATTAACGAGCTTAAAGTGCAAGTTAAAGAAATACA
This sequence comes from Mycoplasmataceae bacterium, assembly GCA_031282725.1. Taxonomy (GTDB): domain Bacteria; phylum Bacillota_I; class Bacilli_A; order Mycoplasmatales; family Mycoplasmoidaceae; genus Malacoplasma_A. The sequence continues at coordinate 3,754 of JAITDD010000001.1, read as the reverse complement.
AATAAAACAGGATAAAATGGAGAAAGATATCAACAACATCGTGGAAAAGAATAATCTAAAAAGGTAGCCAAAACTTTAAATTAGTAAAAAAACTAATAATCAGAAATTAATTGGATAATATCGGATAAAGAATCTTTTTTATCACTCCCACCTTGCGCAAAGAACATATCCCCTCCACCATTTCCGTTACTGATAATGTTTATTTTTTTGATTAATTCATTCGCTTTGATTGATGAATCAGGTTTGCAATTAATGATGTATTGTATTTTATTCGGAAAGATATTAAAACAAATAAAGATAAGGTTCGAATTTTCATTTTGCAATTCTTTTAAAGCGGAGATAATGTTTTTTTGATTTTGCTCAAAAACTGAGAAATACATTAAGTTATTATTTTTAGAAAATAGTTTTGGTGAAAGTTTAATATCAACAATACTTTTCTTATTCATATCTTTGATAGTTTCGTTTAAAAGTTCATCAAAATAGATTTTTAATTTGCTATATTCAGTTTTTAGTTTAATCAGGTTTTTACAACTTGAATGGTATGAAATTTCATGAAAGAAAGAATCTAGTTGTTTATCTTTTATCTTATATTCATCAATTTGTTCCTTAATCTTATCTATAAGAATTTTGTATTTCTCTATTTCTTGATCAATATAGGAAGAAACGGTAGAGTTCGATGTAATTCCAATTATTCTTCAAAGTCCTGTTCCTTTACTGAAATATTCGCTAATCATGAATTTTTGGATATCTTTCGTATTCTTTACATGAGTACCTCCACAAATCTCATCATTCACCCCTTTTATCGTAACAACTCGTAATCCACCTTTGATCTTTTTATATACTTCTGTGAAATGTCCAACAGTGTTTTAATTTATCGCTTCATCATGGGATTTGATAGTTGTACACACATCGTGACTTTGTTCAATGATTTCATTTACTTTCTTTTCCACGAGTTCTAATTCTTTTTCACTTAGTTTGCGATTAAGTTTAAAATCAAAGGTAAAATATGTGTCAGTTTTAAAAGCTCCTTCTTGTTTTATCGAAGAGTCTATGTTTTTGTTTAATACATGTTCTAAAATATGTTCTGCTGTGTGGTTTGAAGAGGCATTATTTCTAAAAACAGAATCAATCGATAAGGAAGCAGTATCATTAACTTTCACATTATTGCCATCTAAATCGACAAGGTGAAGGTGTTGATTATTTCCTGTTTTGATAACATCTAATACTTCATATTTAATATTCCCAATCTGGATAATTCCCTCATCATGTATTTGACCTCCGCTTGTGGCATAGAAATTGGTTTTATCGAATACGATTCAACATTTATTACAAGCTTTGTCACATAAACTAAATTTTTCATCAAATAAGGCAATGATTTTAGATTTTGGAAGGAAGAAGTTGTCATAGACAAATTCGGAATCAGCAACAAAATTGATAAGATCGGGCGATTGAACACTCATCCCTTTATTCTCAACATTGGCCTTACTAATTTTACGATGTTTTTCTACCAAGGAAAAATAAGCCTCTTGATTAAAGGAAATGGAGTTTTGTTCGCATAATTCTTTGATTATTTCGTAAGGGAAGCCGTATGTGTCCATTAATTTGAAAATAACTTCAGCATCCATAGTTTTTTTACCAAATGTTTCTTTTTGAAAAAGTTTAATTCCTTTTTCAATGGTGGTTTCAAAGAGTTTTCTTTCTTTTTCTAATATTTCATTAATTTGTTGTTGCGAATAACTTAATTTGGGAAAGAAGGAAGAATAAACATTAATGATAGAATTTGCTGTTAAAGTGATAAAGGTTTTGTCGCAACCTAGTTTATTAGCACAAACCATTGCTCTTCTTAATAAACGACGTAAGATGGAACCTCTGTCTTTATTGCTAAATACTGCACCGTCAGATATCGCGAAAACACAAGTCTTTAAATGATCGGCAATAATTCGGAAAAGGCGATTTACTTCATTCTTTTCACTGGAAGGGTCGAAGTAGGCAGAAATTTCATATTTTTTGTTACATGTTTGCATAATAGTTTGAATCACTTTTTGATAACAATCGGAGTCGAAGTTAGTTGGGACATCTTGAAAAACACAAGCTCATCTTTCTAAACCTCATCCTGTATCAATATTTTTTTGAGCAAGTTCGGTATAATTATTGGCACCATCATTATTGTATTGACTGAAAACGATGTTACCGATTTCGATATATCGATCATTTTCTAAATCTTCAAAGAATAGTTTTTCACCAATATTGGAAGGGTCGTACTTTATTCCTCGATCAAAGAAGACTTCGGTACATGGTCCACATGGCCCTTGTCCTACATCTCAAAAGTTTCTGTCTTTGTCACATTTAACAATATGAGATTTAATGATTCCCAATTCGATTCATTTCTTACAAGCTATTTCATCATCCTTAAAAACAGTGATGTAAAGTTTTTCAAGAGGGATTTCGAATTCTTTTACAAGAAGTTCATATCCTAGTTCTATTGCTTTCTCTTTAAAATAATCACCAATAGAGAAGAATCCGAGCATTTCAAAGATCGTGTGATGTCTAGAAGTAAATCCGACATTTTCGATATCATTGGTTCTGATGGAGGGTTGGCAGTTTACGATTTTTCTGTTTGGTGGAATTGTTAAACCAGAGAAGTAGTCTTTTAAAGTGGCGACACCACTATTGATTCATAAAAGGGAAGGATCATTTACCGGAATAAGAGATTTAGCTTCGACATATTGATGAAGTTTTTGTTTAAAGAAGTTGATTCATTTCTGTCTTATTTGATCAGTTGAATAAAATTTCATTATTTTATGAGACTATGTCCTTTACAATTTTATCGTAAGTTATTTTTTCTCCATTGTATTTTTTAATGATTCCTTTTTTATCGTAAAAGTTTATAAGAGGTTTTGTTTGTTGTTCGTATGTGTCGAGTCTTGATTTAACGGTGTCAATATTATCATCTTTTCTTTGAGTTAATTTAGCACCACATTTTTTACAATAGTAACCGTCTTTTTTAACTTCGGGCATATAATCAGGGGTGGAGTTAGTATTGTAAATAATACCACATTTAGGACAAGTTCAACGAGCGATAATTCTTTTAATAATTAACTCGTTAGAAACTTCAATCAAAACTACTTTATCAATATCACAATAAGTTGCAAGAAAGTTAGCTTGATCGATATTTCTTGGGTATCCATCCAAAACGATGTTCTTTCCCATTTTTTTGTACTTATTAATGTTATCTTTAACTAGATTATTGACAAGTTCAGAACTAACGAATTTACCTGTTTTGATTATTTCATCGATTTCTTTTCCTAATTTTGAACCAGAATTTACTTCTTCTCTTAGTAAATCGCCGGTAGATATTTGTTTAAAATCATGGTTAGCAATTAGACTGTTACTAATTGTTCCTTTTCCACTTCCTGGGGCTCCTAATAATAATAAAACCATAACTAGTTTTATTATATAAGAATTTAAAACCTGTTAAACTATGCTAACGAACTTGGAGTAGTTATTGAAATTATATACCTAGCATTAAAGCTGGAGAATTTTTTTAGTCAGATTTGTTGTTTTTATATATTTTTTCATTTAAATATAGTTTTATTTTTCCGGTTAATTTGTCAATTTTGCGTTCTTTTTTTGGGTTAATAATCTCATCAGTATATCAACTTCATCGGAACGTAATACATCTTTGATAGGAATACCCAAAGTGTCCTTATTTAATCGTTAAATGTCCGAAAGCAATAACATTTATCCCATCTTC
>JAITDD010000008.1 GCA_031282725.1 Mycoplasmataceae bacterium | reverse complement strand
GGAAACGCCCTGTCCCATACCGAACCAGGAAGCTAAGCAACTCATCGCTGATGATACTGCTCTTTACTAGAGTGGGAATGTAGGTCGCTGCCGGCTTCGTAAGTTAATAAGTTTATATTTCTTCTTTATAAATCAAGTTTTATCACTAAATTTCTTTTATCAATTAAAATATTTTTTAGCATCTTTGATTTATTCTTTCGCTGTTCAAGGATTTTTTAAGCGAGGAATTATTAATTGTTATCTATAATAATTTGCGAAATTATTCTTAGAATTATTTATACACTTAGATTTTATAAAAGAGCATTAAAATGTTAAAATTATACGCATTTACTATAAATATATTATATAACTATATAATATATAGTTATATAAAGTAAATATGAATGGAAAGATTAGGTGAAAAAAATTATATAGATTTATTTGCCGGATGTGGAGGTTTGTCATTGGGTTTGCATAATGCTGGATGGAAAGGCCTTTTTGCTATTGAAAAGAGCCCACATGCATTTGAAACATTAAAATATAATCTGATAGAAAAAAAACAACATTTTGATTGGCCAGAGTGGTTGCCAAAAAATGAGCACGATATAGATGTTGTGCTTAAAAACTATGCGCGAGAAATAAAAAAATTAAGAGGCAAGGTTACTTTGGTTGTAGGTGGTCCTCCATGCCAAGGATTTTCTATTGCAGGACAAAGAGATAAAAACGATGTGAGAAACAAATTGATTAATTCTTATATCAAATTTATTTCATTAGTAAAACCAGATATCATTTTTTTTGAAAATGTTAAGGGGTTTACTATGGAATTCAAAGATAATGCCAAAAAAGGAAAAAAATACTCCCAGATTGTTACATCAAGCTTGACGAGCAAGGGATATAATGTATATGGCAAATTGATTAATTTTGGCGATTACGGTATTCCTCAGAAGCGAACCCGTTTCATTCTTGTTGGTATTAGAAAAGATATCAATGGTTCTAGCGTCGAGAAAGCAAAATCTTTTTTTGACAAAATTGAATTAAACAAATTTTGCTTTTTACAACAAAAAGGACTTACTGAAAAACCAACAATACAAGATGCTTTATCTGATTTAGTTAGTAATAATATATTTGTGGATACACCAGATAGAAAAGGATTTAAAAGTAGCATATATAGTAAAATTACTTCAAAATACCAACGTTTTATTAGACAAAATATTCAATTAAAAGCTATTCCAAATAGTCATAGTTTTGCCAAACAATCAGAAAGAATAATTGCAAGATTGAAATATATCCAGTCAGTTACGCATCAATGCAAAAATATCAATGCTAAATTAAAAAAAGAACTCAAAATAAATACACAAGTATTGGTACCATTGAAGCCTAATGAACAAGCTCCGACGGTAACATCACACCCTGACGATATGATTCATTATTGTGAGCCACGAATTTTAACAGTTAGAGAATATGCACGCTTGCAAAGTTTTCCTGATTGGTTTGAGTTTAAGGGGAAATATACTACTGGCGGGAAATTGCGCAAAATCGAAGTACCCAGATATACACAAATAGGCAATGCCATACCACCGTTATTTGGAGAACAGGCAGGGATAGCATTGGATTGGTTGCGGATATGAACGAATTATATTTTTCGGTAAAAACTGGGTTAAAAGATATTATCGGTAAAGATTTAATTACCGATGATAATATTGCTATATTTGAATTGGTGAAAAATTCTTATGATGCTCGCGCTAATAATGTAATTATTACGTTTGAAGAAAATAAAATTATTATTGCAGATGATGGCAAGGGAATGTCATATGATGATCTTATTAAAAAATGGTTAGCTGTTGCGTATTCTGCAAAAAACGATGGAACGGAAGATATAGAAGATAATGAAAATGATGAAAAGCGAGAATCTTATCGCGACAAAATCAATATGCGGAAATATTACGCAGGAGCAAAAGGGATTGGTCGCTTTTCGTGTGATAGATTAGGAAATAAATTAATCTTAACCACACAAAAGCAAGGCAAGCCAATAGAGCAATTAACTATAAATTGGAACGAATTTGAAAAAGATCAAAAAGAAGATTTTGAGAAAGTAAAAGTACCTCATAGTACCATCAGTAGTTATCATTTAAAATTTCCCAACAACTTTATTTGCGGGACTATTTTAGAAATAGAAAACACCGAAAAGTGGAATAGGGAAAAAATTAAACAATTAAAGCATTCCCTTGAAAAACTTATAAACCCATTTTCCGAAACAATCGATTTTAATATTGAAATTGTCAGTGAACGAGATAAAAAAATGGATAATGCAGGTGTTGATGAAAAGGGAAAAGAAATAATAGATAGGGATAAAATTAATGGTAAAGTTTCAAATTCTATTCTTGATATATTAAAACTTAAAACAACCCAGATTAATGTTAGAGTTGAAAAAAATATCATCGAAACTAAATTAATTGACAGGGATACTCTAATTTACCACATAAAAGAAATTAATAAATTCAATCCTTATATAGATAATCTTGTAATAAATTTATATTATTTAAATCGTAGTGCAAAAACCAATTTTACCAGACGAATGGGAATGGAGCCAGTTAAGTATGGTTCTGTTTTTCTTTTTAAGAACGGGTTTAGAGTACAACCTTATGGAAATACAGGAGATGACAGTTGGAGGCTTGATTTTAGGCTGCAACAAGGTTATAACAGGTTTTTATCTTCAAGAGATTTGTTTGGTAGGGTTGATATTACAACGAATAATGTATTTCAATTTAAAGAAGTTTCAAGCAGGGATGGAGGTTTAGTAGAAACAAGTGGATATCAACAGCTAATGGATATTTTTACCTTCAAAACACATCGGCGATTAGAAAGATATGTGGTTGGGGTATTATGGGGAGAAGCTTTTATAAAGAATAAATATTTTAAATCTGATGACCTTGCAATGAAATTCCGCGATGAGTTGTTAAAAGATAAAGACTCAGAAGATATTTCTATTGCAAAGTCAAATGTTGGAAGTAAAATTGATTTTATTCGCCTAATTAAGAACTTATCTGATGAAAAAGAAGTTGAAATCATAGAATACAATAAAGACTTAGTCGATTTAGTAAATGAAAATCTAAAAGAGGTACAACCTAAATTTATTAAGGATTTAGAAAAAATAGCAGAGGCAACTGGAGATCCAGAACTACAAAAAACAATAACCCTTACTGACAGTGCTTTTCGAAAGTTACAGCAAGAAAAAGAAGATGCAGAAAAAAGAGCATTAGAAGAAGAGAGAAAACGAAAAAAAGCAGAAGAAGTTGCAAAGAAAGCTGAGGAAGAAAAGCTAAAAGCCGAACAAAGAGCTAAAGAAGAAGAAGAAAGAAGACGTAAAGCAGAAAATGAAAAATTAAAAGCAGAAAATGAACGAATAAAAGCAGAAAATGAAAAACTAAAAGCAGAGCAAAAAGCAAAAGAGGAAGCAGAAAGAAGGAAAAAAGCAGAAGAAGATAAGAAGAAAACTGATGCAGAACTTGAGCGCGAAAAAAAACAAGGAATTTTTCAACGTTCTATTATTGGTCGCGAAAAAGAGCAAATACTTGGCTTGCAACACCAGATAAACCATTCGTCGAGCAGGATAAAAAATAATGTCAAGTTATTATTGGAACATATTAGCAAATCAGATATTGATGATAAAATGAAAAAATACATATCTATTATTTCCTTGGAATCTGCAAAGATAGAATCTTTATCTAATTTTGTCACGAATGCCAATTTCGATTTAAAAGCAAGTGAAATAAAAATAGATATAATACAATTTATTAATGAATATATCAAAGAAATATATTTGCCGGATATTCCCGTACTTAATTCGACCTTGAAAATAAAAGTGAATGTGCCTGACAAGCTAAAATATATTATTGAGTTTAGACCACTCGAAATCACTACGTTTATTGACAATTTTATTCAAAATGCAGAAAAAGCAGGTGCAACTACAATTTTGTTTGAGTTTGAAAAAACAGAAAACCATTTGGTAATTATCATTTCGGATAATGGAAAAGGCATTCCAATAGAAAATATAAATCGCATTTTTGACTTGGGATTTACAACAACAAACGGTTCTGGAATAGGCTTGTTCAATGTAAAATCTGTTGTTCAAAAAATGAAGGGAAAGATTGATGTGAGTTCTGAAGCAAATAAAGGTACGACATTTAAAGTTGGATTATAATTATGAAGATAAATTACAAAATTTTATGGTTAGACGATCAAATTGATGCATTTAGTGATGATGAATTCATTGAAAAAATTCAAAAACACCTTGAAGACAAAGGCTTTTCTCCAGATATTCAAACTGTCCCAAAAGTCTCCGATTTTTTTGAAAGACTGGATAATTCTTTTGACTTCATATTGACTGACTACAATATGTCAGAAATGAATGGGGCGCAGGTTATAAAAGCGATTCGTGAACAATCCATCTTTACCGAAATATTGTTTTATACAGCTCAACCACAATGGGAGGAAATCGGCAGATTAGAAAGGATTTCATTTTTGCAAACAAAGAATGTATCGGGCACCACACACCACCAACAAGTTATCGACAAAGCAATTAATATCATTGATTTAACCATAAGGAAATTTCAGCATATTGTTGCAATGCGAGGTATGATTATGCACGAAGTGAGTAGTTTAGATGCTCAAATGTTGGAAATTGTGTCAACATATTTACAAAATAATGATGAAGACAAGCAACAACCAATAATCAATAGAGTATTAAAAGATTTAACCAGACATCATGAAGAAAAATTAATGGAATCAAAAAAAATTCAAGATAATAATAGATTTGACAAAATAATTAATGACCCACTGTTATTTTCTTCATCACAAAGGGCGAGCGCTATTGAAGCAATAATTAATTCAATTGGCATAAAAAACTTCATAAATGATTTCAAAGAAGAAATAATAAAAGTGCGTAACGATTTTGCCCATGCTGTTTTAGTAAAAGACCTTGAAACGGGCGAAGAATTTTTTCAAAATAAAAACAGCAGAATTGCCTTTAATGATGAAAAATGTATCGCAATTCGTAAGAATATCAATAAGCATAAGCAGAATTTAGATGATTTGCAAAGTAATATAAATAACCAAAACATTATACCTAAAACATAAGGCACAAAAGCAAGAGTTGCAAATGTTCAAGAAAAAATAGAGTAGTAATCATAAGTTATTCGGAAAATATAGCAAGCAATATGTTTTTAAAAATTATCATTTCAGCAGTACTTTTTCAATATTTTAAAATAAAACAATACACCCATAAATATTAAAAACCTTTTAATATTTATTATAAGTTCACGATGATAAGTGTTGCAAAAGGTTACAAAAAAACAGCAAAATATATCTTTTTTAAAGTATTTATACAAAATTATGGAAAAATGTTGCTTTATTTGCAAATCTCTAATATAATGCAACA
>JAITDD010000033.1 GCA_031282725.1 Mycoplasmataceae bacterium | reverse complement strand
CTATCTTCTTTGAAAACCCCGTTTTCTCTTACATGCCGCATTAAATCAAGATACTGCTTCAACTCTCATTCCTTTTTAAAAACTTTGTTATTTTAACCAAAAAAGTTGAAATTTGCTATTTCAAAAATAACGATTTTCGTGATTTTTTGTAAAGGTATTTACGAAATTCGGTATGATAAGTCTTGGATTAACAAATTAGCAGTGCCATGAAATGCTACATGGATAAATAGTCGTTATGGTGTACCTTAAACACAATCTTTTGCACGATTGAGTTGCTTAAAATAAACTTTCATAGCTACAAATAAATGTTGTGTAGAGATAATTAATCCTCTTTAGTTAAATATTGTGCTAAATCTAAACAACTTTTACTTAAGTTTTTTGCAAAATTATTTTATTGCTTCATTTCGGCATATGCATATAAATTATTAAATATTTCCATATGAAGACTTCCTTGTCTTTAATTTTTACGCAGAATAATTTCGTTACGGAATATAATTTTTTAAGATAATTGCTCTTCAAAAAAATTAATCAACTTTGTTGTGAATTCATTTTCACGTAAAACTATATCATCAACAATCCAATAGTTCTTGTTATAATTACTCAATTTTATTACATTTGCTATGTTAGATAGACTGTATTCCTTCTTTTTAGTCCCAAAATACTCATTTCCCGCTTGAATGTTTAATTTCTTTTCAAGTACAACTTTATTTCCAAAACAATCAATATATTGCTTTGCTGTATTAAAATCCCATCCTTGATAATTAGTGTCTTGCCATTTTTTAGGAAGAATATGTTCAATCTCAACTGTTTTAGGAATTAATTCTATTTGATTAGGGTTTAAATATGCATCAAGTAGTAATAGTGATTTAGAGAGTTTTGCAGAAGAATGGTTTTTAATTTTTGCCTGTATTGTATTTTTATTTTCTTCATCAAAGTTAAATTTTATTTGGAGCATATTATTATTGTTTATTGAAATGCAAGAGGCAAAAATATCATCTTTAATAGCATTTACAGTAGGAGAATCTATAAATTTAGCAAACAAGAAAGCGGTTAATTTCTTCAATAATATGCAAAAATCAGTGTCAAACGTTTCACTGTATCTATTTTTCATAAAAAATACACCTGCAGCATATTTCCAATATTCATTTGGATAGCAGGATAAACAATGCAAAAACTTTCGAGTTTCTTTTGAAACGACATATTTACAATCATTATCTATTTTATTGGTATTTAGATAAAGCCAAAAATTGGCTAATCCCATTATTTCATCCATGAGAGCGGTATCTTTCAGACGAGCGTATTTTTTGTCTATTCCTTCATAAAAACTTCGTAAACCTACTTCTTTTGATTTATCATTATTTCTAGCACGTAAAATATGTGTATAATATCTGAAAATGTCATCAATAGCAAGATTTGCATGTTTGCAAATTTGCATAAGCTCTTTCCATGTATTTGTAAAATCATTCCTTTTTTCTTTTGTATCAATGGTTTTATAAATTTGGGCTTTGAAAATATCAGAATCTGCCAAAAGCATTCCTCTATCGTTGAGAGTAGAAAATATAGTTAAAGTGGTTTCTTGAGTATCACATTCAATGGGAAGAATAATACATTTTTCCAAAATAGTTATGCATAATTCTCTCCACCGCATGGGATTTCTTGCCGCATAATCATCACATTTATTTTTAAAAAATTGATAATTAACAGAATAATTGTCTATCGCATTAGTATTTGTTTTCCCTGTCTCCAAAATATTATGAAAAGTATTATTATCCTCTTCTGTAGCCACTTGTGATGAAATATGAATTTTGGTTTTATCTGATACTTTTTTTAAAACAGCACCATCGGTGTCCCAAATACACGGAGCTAATTTACTTTTAAGTACAATTACATGGTCATCTATGGTCATCTCTTCAAGTTTTTGATAAAACGAGCGAAGCATTAGCATAAAAGAAATAATACGTTGTTGCCCATCAATAACTTCAAGATTGTTTTCATTATTCTTATAGGATACGATTGTTCCTAAAAAGTAATTTGAACCGTTTTTTGCATCTGTGTCAAAAAAATTCTCTATATCATTCCATAATGTCTCACATTTTTCTGTATCCCATTTATAAGGACGTTGAAAATCAGGAATAATAAACTTTCTATTCTGCATTTCACAAAATAAACTTTCAATTGTCTTTTTAATTACATTTAATTCCGCCATATTTTAGCTCCTAGTAAAATATCTTACAATAATCAAGTTTCTCACTCATAAAAATACGCTGCTTCCAAAACATCTTCCTTCGCTTCCAAAAGCACATCAACGCCTTTTTGCAAGTTGTCGATGCTGAAGATAAAAATCCCGCTGTTTGATGAGTAAAAGCTGTAAGTGTATAGGATATTGATGTCGTTTTTGCTAAGGGTCGATACTATCCTGTCGAAGCTTCCTACTTCGTCTTTGATTTTGACTGCCAAAACATCGCTGAAACGCACGCTAAGTCCTGCGCTTTCGAGCACTGCTTTTGCTTTTTGCGGGTTATTGACGATGGCGCGCACAAGTCCGTATTCTGTGGATTCTACGAGGATTAGGGATTTGATATTGACGCTTTTATCTCTCAAAATATG
>JAITDD010000038.1 GCA_031282725.1 Mycoplasmataceae bacterium | reverse complement strand
AAGTTTATAAATATTTTTATTAGTAATTTAAAGGATAGCAAACTTCTCGATCATATAGAAAAATTTAAAGTTAATCTTGGAAAAGACCAAAAAGATATAAGTAGATTAAAAGAAAATGCAGAAATTGAACTAATCCCGATGATATTAGACAAACATCATGATGATTATAGAATAGAACAAACTATAGAAAAATTTAATAATATAATGCCCGATATAATTTCAAAAATAGAAATAGAATTAACGAAAAAAAAGATCTATAAGGTAAGGCATGTATAGAATCTAAGAGGGAGGCAAAAATAGCAGAGAATGAAGAATCAATGAAGGAAATATCGGAATTTTTAAAGGATTACGATTTAAGCGATTTTAAAGAAAAAGAACTAAATTTTTTTCAAATAGCGGGATTTCCTCATTATGAAAATGTAAGCAGCAATATATTAATGTATTTTCTAAAAAACGAGGATATATTAAAAATTTTTTTAGAGTGTGCTGGGATTGAGTTTGATGAAACATTAGACTTTATAGATGTGTCTCGGGAGGAATCAACAGAAAATCAAAAACGAATAGATATTTTGATCAATACTCCTAAATATATCATAGGCATTGAAAATAAGATATGGGCAGCTCTATATAATCCAATTGATGATTATGTAAAGCATTTAGAGGATAAAGCTCAACGAGAGGGAAAAACGGGGCATTTAATAGTTTTTTCTAAAAATGGAGTTCCCAAAAGCGATAAATATAAAAGCGTGTTATATAAGGAGTTTAAAGAAAAAGTTACCCCTCATTTTTATGAGTTAATGGCTAGTTTAGGTCATAGAGATTTTTTATTGTTTAGCGAATATATTAAAAATATTGAATTTTTAGAGGAAGGAGGAGTTATGAATAAAGAATTTGTGGCAATGGCGTTAAAAAATGACGATAATATTAAAAAGATTCAGCAAATTATGAAATATGGCGAGGATGCAAGAGCAGAATTAATAGAGGAAGGTAACAAAATTAAGATTGCTATAAACGAAAGAGAAAATATAGCGGCCTATGTATATAAGGAGTCTCATCAAATTTTCGCCGCGCCTATTTTTGAGCTAGATAAGATTTTTAAGTGCGACAAATATGAGATTGGTCTTCATATTAATATAAATATTAAAAAGGAATATCGCATTAGAATATGGGATAAAAAAGGGAAAAACTTGGGCAGTGATGAGGGTTTTATAAATTTTATGAAAACGATATTGCCTAATTTTGCCAAGGACTATGAATATAAAAATAGATTTTTCGATTTTAACCAAACATTTAGTGAGAACGAGTATGACTCCTTAATAGATTATGTTAGTGAAATTTTAAGAGCTTTTCGAAAAGTCGTCGGTCTCAAAGGGGAGTAGGTTTTATAACTATATAAAGCGCCTCAGAGAGCAGCTCCTATTGGCTGGAAGTTTTGATTTTAATGAAAATAAAATAAGGAGGTGGGAAATGGCCGCTTCAAAAATATCAGGATAGATAATTGTCCCTGTCAAAGTCCATTTTTTAAAATTCATTTTTCTCATTGAAAGTTCACGACTTCTTTTTTCCTTATCAACTTCTTTATATTTTTTTGCGCTGCCTTTTGGTTTTTCGCCCCCTCCCAAAATTTACTTTCCCATGTGACACACAGCATTTCGTAATGTCGTGCCGTCTGAGTGAGAGGCTTAGGGGGGGGGGTAGCTCCTAAGTCTCTGTTGGCGAAAAAATTTATTTCTTAATGTCAAATTTTTCTAAGATAGCCTTTGCTAGCTGACATAATTTCGGCGCTTTATTTTCTGTAATAGCTTTTTCATCATATTCACTAATAGTTGTTTTCACTTTTGTGATGATATCCTCAATTTTTCGCTTCTTGTCTTTTTTATTTGGGGTTGTTTCTAATATTTTTTGTTTAAGATAAATTGATAATTGATTACAAAAAGGAGAAGTATCTTTTAGTTTTATATGTTCAATTTGATTTTCTTCTAATATTTTATTTATCTTACTTTCAACAAAAGCTTTCGGCAAAGTATCTTCTATTGTCCCCCCATTAATTATGTCGCCGTTTAAATCCCGAATTGTAAAAGTTTTATCTTTAAATTCATCGTCAATTTTTAAAACTTTCTTTTTTAATTCTCTGCCAGTGTCATCATCATCAGTAATAATAAGCGGCTTTATATTATGGAAAGATAGCATTGAAGCAACGCTAGGCGCACTACTTCCTTCTCCAGTGGTTATTAAAATGCCATGATTTTTATTATGTTGATTTAAAGCTTTTAATAATAGTCTTTTATCTGTTAATCCTTCCACTAATATTTTATAAGGTGAAAGAAAATCGGATATCACGTTTATGCCAAACGCTGTCTTGAGTATTTCATCATCCAGCAGATCTTCGTTTGTCCTAATTTGGCGGCATTTTGTCAAATTATCTTTTCCTTTTTCTAGTAAAAAATGTCTTTCTCTTGTATTTCTATCAAGCATATCAGGAGAATGCGTTGAAATGAAAACATAATTGTTCTTTCCAATTTCAAGTAATTCTCGGGACATCCACCTTACGCCGGATGGATGTAAATGAATTTCGGGTTCATCAATTAAAATTAGATGATTTTTAAGAGCGCCGGAAGCATTACTCATAGAGAGGCTCAATAATAAAGAAACAAATTGTTTAAAACCTTGACTTCTCTCTTTCATACTAAAGTAATTATCTTTGTCGCACTTATCTTTCACGAAAACCCTCATTTCTAAATTGCTATCAATCTCAACTTCGACATCAATCTCTTGTTCTTTCCATTTATCATTTAAATATTTAGTAGTTTTTTCAGACAATATGCGCATAAGTTTTTTTCGTTGCTTATAGTTTTTTTCTATTTCTGTAATTTTTTGAATAATTTCTTCTTGGGTTTTTTGGCCGGCGAGATAAAACATATTTTTTAATGGTAAATTATTCATGTTGTTAGCAAAATCTCTAAGTTGTATTCTGTCTTGAATTAAATATTCTGGACTGGCTTTCCAAACATCAATAGAAGTTTTTACTTGATTGGCAAATTTGAACAATGCTTTTTTGATAATAATGTTAAATTGCTCAACATCTAATGGAGAGTAATGTTCTCCATCTTCTTTTGTCAGTTCAGACTTTGCCTTGATGATTACTTTCTCAATAATTTTTGGTTGTTGCCCGTGTCCTGTGGTCTGGCGTTTTTGCATTTCAGCGAACCAATAATTTTCTATAGGAAATTTATAATAAATAAAAGTGTAATCAAATTTATAAGGAGAATTATTATCTGAGGATAAACATATTTTTTTAATGAAACGTGTGATTTTCAGGTCTTCTAATAGATATTTCGGCATTTCTATTGTTTGTGAAATATATTCCTGATATTCGCTATTGTTTTTGAGATCAAAAATAAAAGATATATTTATAGTTTTGGGTTCCGTCTGAGCATTACGAAGGGAATCAAACTTACTTATTTTTCCATTCTTAGCTAATATAGGAGTAGCCATAGCATCCAGTATATTACTTTTGCCGCTTCCATTTTTACCAAGCAAAATTGTTGTATAGCTGCCAATGCTCCCATATTTACATATTGGGAATGTGAGATCCTCTATTGACTTGTACCCACTAATTTTAATTTCAGCTAATTTCATATATACATTGTATCACATTTTAAAAAAGTTAAGTTAAGAAACCAATAAGGCGTTTTAACTTCTTACCGCCAATGAAATTTTTTAATTCTATTATTTCATTAAATTGTTGAACTCGCTTTTTTTCAAAAAAATCTCCCTTCCCAAACAAAAAAATGCTAGAATAGAAAGTTTGTAACTCCAAAGTAAAAAGTAAAAGGAAAGAAAATGAACTTAACGGAAAAACTATTTAAACAAAAC
>JAITDD010000048.1 GCA_031282725.1 Mycoplasmataceae bacterium | reverse complement strand
TCTCAATAATTCGTTTTAAGTACATAAAAAAATTATATGCAGATTTTTTATTATTTGCCGAAATTTTATTCTCTGCCGATTTTTTATCGTAATTAAAAACAATCATTTTTCCGCTGTGTCAACCGAAACAAATTAAGTTTTCTTGTTATTTAGGCGATTTGATATATTTTTTGTTCTATACTCTGTTAATTATCATGTATCAAAAATATAATCATTAATGTGATTGATAAAAAGATATATCATAA
Source organism: Mycoplasmataceae bacterium (assembly GCA_031282725.1). Classification (GTDB taxonomy): domain Bacteria; phylum Bacillota_I; class Bacilli_A; order Mycoplasmatales; family Mycoplasmoidaceae; genus Malacoplasma_A. The sequence continues at coordinate 4,568 of JAITDD010000048.1, read as the reverse complement.
ATTTTCAGATGGTCTAGAATTTATTCCTGACATTGGTCGTGGTTCAATATTAGGAGAAATTTTTACTCCATATATTGTTGTTGAAAAAATGATTAATTTATTGCAGTTAAATAAAGCAAAAAGCGATGCATTGGTTTTAGAACCAGCAAGCGGTCATGGAAATTTTGGTGTCGAAATCTAATGAAAGAAATATATTGCAATTAGATATTAATAAGGAGCTAGAAAACTAAAACTTCCACACCAATAAAATTCTCAACAGCTTATCCTAATTTTTTTAGCTTATTTTTATAAAAAATATAATTACTTTATCTTAGCAAATGAAAAAAAAACATCTACTTCTTTCGTTTTTTGCTCTTTTTTGTTCTTTAACAATTTGTCTTTCGGTTCTTTGTTTTTCTTCCAAATTAGTTCAAACAACATTTTCCGCCCAAACTTCTGACATTAACGGTTCTTCCACAATTAATCTTTTGCAAAATACCGAAGGGAATAGTGCTGTATATGTCTATTCTGGAAAAACTACGACAGGTATTAAAGGAGAATGAAGCGTTTCGGGAGATGGTGTTGAAGAATCTGACATGAATAAAATTACAATCGAACAAAATACTGATGCAAAATATAACGACTCATGTAGATTAAAATGAACCCCAATTGACAAAAACACGGTATTTAACCTTACTTTAAAATTCACTTATAATTCCAATATCTATTCTAAAAATATCAAATTTAACATTCTAAATGTCAAAGATGTTTTTGCTAAAAAGTACAGGATATTTTCCAATTCAGATAATTATTCTTTCGCTTCCAACAAATCGGAAGATATTGATTTTACATTAATAGATTCTGATAACAATACTCTTTATTCTAAGATTGATTGAGAAATTGAATATTTAAACATATTGCAACCAATTTCATCTTTTCATTTTGAAGCCAAAGAAAACTCAGCCACTTTTCATTTTAGATCATATGAACGCAATGAATGAAATAATGCAGGAGTTTATCGAATTAAAATATCCGCGTCTTTTCTTAATGATGGCAAACCAACCCTAATCGATTCCAAATCTATTTCCATTGTTATTAGAAATACTACGTATTTTGATTCCCCTCAAGAATACATCATTTTTGATACTAGAAAACAAGACGTAACAACCACCTTCTATACTTCGAAGTATCTCACTACTTACGAAATGGAATACAACGGAAGAACACCACTTGCAAACTCTACAATAACTTTAAAATTAAGGGATGGTAGTGATCTTCCTACTTGACTTAAATTCGACTATACCAACCGTCGATTTTCTTTCATTCCTAAAACTGTCCCAGTCAGCAAAAATAAAAACTATGATATCTTTATCTCCTTAACATGAAGTAGTCCCGAATTTAACCCTGTCAACTTATCGATTCAATTCATATATGATAGAATGTATGTTACCGATGAGTCTGATGATCAAAATGAAATTAGCCAATTTTGTCTAACTAATGGTTCAACAAAAAAGATGCATATAAACCACACAAACCTTTCTATACCAACTTATCCTGAAACTAATTCTGGTTACTCTTATTCTTTTTCAGGAAATGAGGATGATGCTTTAATTGAATTATCTAAGAAGAATAGTCTTATCGAAAATTTGAATGTCACTTTAAAAACTAATGTCCAAACCAACTTTTCTTTAACGATTACAAGAATTGATCCTTTAACCGCTTGAGATAAAGGATATTTCGAACCTGATTATTCCACCCTGAATATTTCTGTAACTATTAATTTTAATGCTGCCTTATTTGTTATTGAAGGACCAACTCAATTATTCTCCAGCGTTGATACTGAAGGTTATGGAGTAAAAAATGCAAGCGGAATCTACGACAATGGAGACTATAAATATACAGCAAAAGTAGCACAAAATGCTAAATCTATTAAAGTTGATAAAGATAACGTAGAATGATCCATTGATAACGATAGTTCGATAAAACCTGTTATCAATTTTGCTGATATTACTGACATCCCTAGTGGTTATAATGATGATACAGCTCAAGAAAGAGTAAATATTAATTGAAACGATAATTTTTCAGCTAACCCAAACCAATATCAATACACCATTGGTTTAAAAAACAAACAAGATCAATCTTTATTAGCTTCTTTAACTATCACCTTAACTTCACTAGAACTTTACTCTTCTTCAAAAACCACCCCCGCTCATCTTGACGAATTTTTCACATACCCAGGATCTTCAACATATAACACTAAAATTGCTCCAGTTGTGTATTATGACTTCCTTTGAAATAACGCCTCAGTTCCAACTTCATTAAACCCAATTACAAAATGAATATGACATAACTCTGATCCTGCCAATTATTACCGAATTAATTTCTCAGACACTGAAAAACCCTCTACTCCTGCAACGTTCCATACTAATGGGGAAGATGCTTCCAGTGCTAAATACAAAGATAGCGAGGATGTTACAGTTTCAGCCACATGTTCTGTTAATTCCACCAATTTCATTCTAAAAAGAAAACTAAAAGTATCTTCTTACAAATATGAAATTATTGGAAAACAACTCCTTATCTTCGATGCATTAACAACAACAGAAAGCCCCGAATATGTTTGCAAAAAATCTAACCCCAACGATAATTATCAAATAAAAGCTTCAAATATTGGATACGAATTAATGAAAGCTGACGCATTACATGATGATCCTCCTGGCGGTGTTTTTTCAACCTTTCTTACTGAAGAAGGAAAAGGTAAGATAAAAGTTAAAGGAAGTGCCACATTAAACTCAGGTTTATACAAATTCCGTTTATTGGCTTTTGAAAAAAATAGTGAAGGTCTTAAACGTTATTTTGCAAGTTTAAACGTTTCCTTATTCGTTATAAAAATAACTGGGCATGTTGACGATGATTATTACACTCCTCATTACAATAATCCAACCCTAACTGTTGACTCGTTTTTCGGAAAAGAAAATTGAACCACTGCCGAAGCAAAAAATCATATAGAAGACCCTAATCCTTTACCTAACGAAGATCCATCTCATGACTATGTAGCATGAAACTATTATTTTGCAAATGGTGTGACAAAATTATCTAATCAAGGTGATTCTGGATTACGATTAGAAAGACAATATGGTGGACTTTTGCAATATACTTGAGTGTTCGCATTTAATGATAAATACGTTGATTATACACAAAATATCTCGGCAGTTATAAATTTTTGTTTATTTCCTGCAAATACTCCTTCAACAAATCCTGACAATGCTTATTGCAAAATAATGCTAAACATTCCTATTCATCAAGATTATCAACAAGCCACTTTTGTAAGCAAAGACTATAATTCAATATATCTTTCTCCAGGAACCACTGTTACTCTTCCAGTAAAACATGCGAATAAAGCTTTAGAGAAACAAGTATTTAGAGGAGATAGTTACGAAATAATTACAAATGATGAAAACTTATTCTCCAATCAGTATGTTTCTGGCGAGTCAAATGTTAATGTGGTAAATCCGAATTTTATACTTAGATCAAAACCTAGTGTTTCTGGTGTTAATAACACGTCATCTAGCACTTATGCAAGACTTGATTACTATTTCAACGATCAATATAATGACCCACAACCTACTTCTGTTATAAAAAATCTTAAAGTAGGGATTGCTAAAAATATTGACACAGGACATACCAGTGGGCTTTATGCGGCGTATGGAAAAATCAGTAATGTTGCGATGATGGGATATATTAATTCTTCTTCACAAAAAGCTTGTCATTTCGAAATGGATGTTTATGCTACTGTTCGGGGTGGAACTTTATATAATCACGCTGACGATTGAACAAGATGATCGATGGATGTAGCTGAAGGAGAAGGTGAAAAAATGATTTATTCGTGAGATGGAGGTCACCCTGAAGATACTGGTACTCATGTTAATAGTTACGTTAAAATATATGTTTCAGTTATAAAAGGACAAGCTAAATACCGAATTTATTGTCACCCATTAGGAGGAACCGATGCTGGTGATGATAAAGATGAATTTAGTTACAATTTGTAATAAGAAAGAAGACAAGATTAATCTTATTCGCCTAATTTATTTTTAGTATAAAAAATATAATAATTTTATCCTAACACAAATGAAAAAAAAACATCTACTTCTCTCATTTTTTGCTCTTTTCTGTTCTTTAACAATTTGCCTTTCTGTTCTTTGTTTTTCTTCTAAATTAGTTCAATCTGCATTATCTACCCAAACTTCTGATATTAATGGTTCTTCCACAATCAATCTTTTGCAAAATATTGAAGGAAATAGTGCTATATATGTCTATTCTGGAGTAAGAAGTGAAGGAGTACAAGGGGAATGAAGTGTATCAGGAGATAATGTTGATGAATCTGATATGAACAAAATTACAATTGAACAAAATACTGATGCAAAATGCAATGACACATGTAGATTAAAATGAACCCCAATTGATAAAAATACGGTGTTTAATCTTACTTTAAAATTCACATACAATTCCAACATTTATTCTAAAAATATCAAATTCAACATTCTAAATACCAAAGATGTTTTTACTAAAAAGTTTAAAATATTTTCTGACTC
>JAITDD010000040.1 GCA_031282725.1 Mycoplasmataceae bacterium | reverse complement strand
TTAGAACAGTATGAAACCATTTCAAAACGAAAATTAACAGGTAATATTAGATATGATGAAAATATTAAACATGCTCACAAAACGATGATTGATAATGAAAAACAAAAAGAATTTTGTGTTCGCGAAGTGAAATTAATTAACGATTTTCATAATAAACCCGTATATGATAAAAAACTGAGTCAAAAAGATAATTTAAAGAATGAATTAGAATGAACAAAAATGATTGAAAAACAAAAGAAAGAACAGTTATTAGAAATCAATTGTCGCATCTTCCATTTACAACAAACCGCTAAACAATTGGAAGAAAAATTTAAAGGATTAGCGAATAACGATCAACTAATATTGTAGCCTAAATTTCCAATAACTACTCCAACTTTGATAGCATAGTTTAATTTATTTTTTTGTTATTATATAATATTACCATATGGAATTCACCAATATTATCATTTCGCAATACGCATCTGAAAAATCTTATAAATCACAAAATGACACTATACATCCAATATATTCTTTCATTGTAAATATTAAGGCAACAAAAAATGATATTTCTAACGCTTTTTATTCATTGTACAATATGCCTGCTTATTCTATTTCTACTCAAATTCGTAAATCAACAAGTGTTCGTAATGGTACTGCAAAACCTGGTTATTCAAAAGCTTTTAAAATTGCTCACATTTCGCTAGAAAAAGGATTAAAAATTGGTATGACAGAAGAAGAATATAACAACTGATTAAAAGACAAAGAAGCTTCAAAAGCAAAACCTGCAACTAAACAACCGAAACCAAAAAAAGCAAAAGTTGTTAAAGCTAGCAAAAAGAAAGAAAAAGATGTTAACAAAGATGCATCTCACAAAAAAGGAGAACACCACGATGCATTTACTAATGTTACAAAAAAGCTTCGTGTTCACAAAATAGAAGAAAAAGATGTTAAATTAACAACAAAATTAGAAAAACAAAAAGAACCTTATATTATTACCGCGATTACTAACAAAGGACATTTAGTTTTAAAAGGCGGAGAAATTGTTACAAAGGAATATGTTATTAACGAAATCGATCATAATGACCAACCATTTGCTATTAAAACAAAAAACAACCTTCTTATTACAGTTCACCCTAAAGCTGACATTGTTGACTATGTTCGAACAAAACCTAAAAAAGAACCTCATCAAATTCTAACTACTGCTAAAGTTATTGATGAAAAACAAGCTGAAAAGAAATAATTTTATACACTTCTTTTTTCTCCATGAATAAATTTTAGTGTTGGGAAACGTAAACTAATACTTCCGGTTTTACTATCAATTGACTCTTCAAAATATTGGACAGTAATAATCTTTCCCATAATAAGTTCCGGGTTTTTAAATCAACTAATTCGTTCTTCATCACTTAAACCGCTTCCTACATTTGTGTGAGTATTTTTATGTTCAATTACTAAACTTTTAACACATTCGATATTTTTCATAATCCCATCAACCAGCATTTTCTTTTCCCCTATTTCAATCCCAATAACTTTGTATTCGTTGTCGAAGAATGATTTTACTTTTTGCAGATCGTAGCTTCTTTTTCCAGTGTATACTGATAATTCGTCTCGTAGCATTAATCCTTCTCATTTATCTTCTTGACTCTTTTTTATCCAATGTTCATAATCGTTAGCATTAATTGTGTTTTGATGGACAATAAGTTTGACATAATCGCCTAGTTTCTCGATTTCTAAATGTTCTAATTTTTTCATTCTTTCTTTAAAGATAGTGGTTCCTTTTCTTGAATCAAATTCGTCTTTTGGAATAAGATCAAAGATTGTGTATATCGGTTTTTTAATGGTGTGATTTTTTCTGGTTATTTCTTTCATAATGCCGCTAAAATCTTCTTTTCCACATTCATCTATCAAACAACATTCACCGTCCAAAACAAATTCGCAATCATAAACTTGTTTCGCTTTCTTTAAAATATTTTTGACATTTTCACTTAAAGTAGATAAAGTATTGAAAACACTTCCAGTTCTACTATAAAAGATTACTTCGTTGTTTAAAAGATAGGAGATAACTCTTACACCGTCTAATTTTCTACTTACCATCCATGATTGAGTTGAAAAATCGATTTCATGAACTTTGGGAGCTTCGTCGCTTCTTTCAGCTAACGCAACATGAAACTCTTTTACCGATTCTGGCGAGACCTTGTTTATTAAAGCGGTGTTGATATTAGCATTTGCGTCTTTATCGATAAAATAGAAAATCTCGGTTGCATATCTGTTTTCTAAAAATTTAATTAAATCGATACAATAGTTTAAAGCACTATATCCGGTTATGTCACGATTCTTTAATTTGTCAAGAACAGCAAATAGATCATCTTGTTTAGAAAAGGTATATTTAGTGGTTTGAAATTTATCCCAACATTTTTTTACATTATCACTACTAATTCAGTATTTTTTATCATAAGAATAAATGTAATCGAAAGTTTTTTTAAACAATGAAGGATCTTGTTCACTATACTTTTTTAAAATGATAAGTTTTTCCGTTGTCGAATTAACCGCTTTTACTTCACAAATTAGGTTATGTAGATATTCTAATTGTTTTTCAATCATATAGGTATTATATCGCTGCTTTTTTATTATTGAATAAATCAATTAATTCTTTTTCACTAATCCCTTTTTTCTTTGCTTGAATTAGATTACTAGATTTTACATAAATATAAATAGAAGTTCAAAAAATAGTAAAGAAATCTCCAACTATAACTGGGATAAATTGGTTAAATCCACTTGCGGTTTGGATGTCTAAAATAGTTCACACAAACATGGAAGATAAAAGAGATACTTTAGAAAACAAGGAAATTGAATATGTGTTCCTTGTCATAATTAATTTGATTATTGTCGGGGCCGCACTGTAAGCAGAAATACAAGTTCCTGCTGTTGTTAGAAAGAAAAGGAATAATCGAAATTGGGGAACATTTTTTGTACAAACCGTGTCTATCAATACTCCTATGTCCGGTTTTTTCTTATTTGAAATATAATCAATAATTCCATCATTATTTGTGTCATAAAGATATTTATAGGTTTCATTTTGATATTTTGAAATATCGAATCCATTTAGTTTGTAAAAGATCGCGATAATAAAAGCTAAGGAAGATAAAACGAAAAGAATAGAAAACATAACCATAAACTTTGGTTTTTTTCATTCAGGTTGATAATTCTCATTTTTATTTTTACGAAGTTTAATTTTAAAAATAAGAGCAATAATCGCTGTGGTTCAAGAGACAATGTTTCCTAATATATCAGTAATTCATCTTATTCACATAATTCATAAACTACTTTGATAAGAAACACCAACTCCATTACTATATATATAGGAGCACATTCATCAATTCGTTGAACTATAAAAAAGAATCGCCTCCAAAATACAACTTGAAGTTATATTGAATAAAGTACAAAATCCTGATGCAGTTTTGGTACTTAACGTGTATAAAGCGAAGGAGGATGTATTTCTTAATCGGATTACTTTAATAATATAAGGAAGAGAATTGCATAAACTTAAAACTAAGGCAAATAAGGATGTTTCAAGATAAGATCAAGCAGAATTGAAGAAGAAATCTTTTTGATAATATCTTGAAAGAAAAAAACTATCAATAAGTTGAACTATCAAAACAAAAGATAAAACAATCGGAACCAATAATAATCATAAATTTTCTTTATGTTTATGATACATAAAAACATTATATTTTTAAGGAAATCGCACTCATTTTTATCGACACAAAAAAAGCTTTTAAATAATTCTTAATTTTCAAAAATGATATTATCTTTGTTAAAATCATATTCTTCTCCATTGGGGTTTTTCGCGAAGCATCGGTTTAGTCTAATTATGACGTTAGGATTGTTAACATCGGTATTATCAAAGCATAAGTATTTAAGATATTTGTAAAATGGGAAAGTTTTTGTTTCTCCTTTTACTTCGACAGAAATATTTTTTCATTGATTTAAAGGATTCGAAAATAAGGAGATAAACTCGTCTTTTTCTTCCTTTGAATTAAAAGAATAACTATTGTGCGCTTTAGAAGAATTTTGTGGTTTAATGTAGACTTTTTGAAATAGCGAATCATCAAGAACTATTGGTTGGATATTTTTTGTAATTAAGGTATCATAGATTTCTCCTGCTTGGTTTTTATTTTCATAATATGAAGAGATGTATTGTTTAAAGAATGTATCACCATTAAGATTGTAACAAGGGATATGAACACCATAATTTCTTCCATCAGCATATCCATCACCCATTCCAATAAAATGCTCATTATTTATTCAAGATTCGTTATTAAAAGAGATTGAATAAGGTGGAACTAGGTTTATTTTTGCACTTGTATTAAAAGAAGAATCGGAATTAACCGGAACTGCTTGTATAAAATTACCAAGGATATGTCTTTTTTTATCGTAAAGTAAAGTATTGTAGTTTTCATCTTTTTCACAAAACACTCCGATAATTTCGTAATTATTCATGCTAAATTTTATGTTGCCACTTACATTTAAAACATTTTCTACTTTTCCATTAAAATCAATTTCAATATCTAGATGTTCAAAGGTTTTCATTTCTATATTGTAAAGGTATGAAATGTTTCCTGCTATTGATGAAAAATTAACATTAAGGCTAAATAATCCATTCACATTGATGATTCGAACATTAGCAAGAACCATCCAAATATAGGAAATGAAATCTTGTTCTAATATTTCCTTAATTCTTTTAAAATCAGCGATATCATATTTTTCATCTGTTTTTGGTTTTATATCTAAGAAACTTAAAGCTTCTAATGATGTTTGATTGGAAAGGTTGGAAAAGGTGTCAAGATGCGGCATTTGTTGCAAAGATATCGATAGATTACTAAATAAGTCGGGACTTTTAAGGTTTCGGTAACAATATATGGGTTCTGTTTTTTTCACTATTGTTTTGTTCTTATTAAAAAACACTCCAACAAAAGAAAAATAGAAAGTATCATATTCAGGGACTTCATCAGAAAGAGTAAACACGACAGAGATTGTATTATTGACTATTTTAGACGTTTTTAAAGAAATAAAAGAATCGGAGAAATTGGTTCCTTTTTCAATATCTCAAAAAAAGTCTTGTGGGGAGGTACCGTAAAAATCACATCCAAAGTTTATTTTCTCCTTTTTTTGCAGTATCGCATCTTGTTTGTAAGGTTTAACTTTTACGTCAGAAACGGAACAAGACGTTAAAAGAGATAATGAAAGAAAATAAGGAAGGAAGAGAGAAGATAAAGAAAAAAGTGTCTTTTTCATCATTGATTCTTTAATTATACTTATCGATTTGGTTAAACAGCAAATTAGGAGAGATAACTAAGAATGTTTCAATGTTTGTGTGCGAAATCATTTTGTATATTACGCCACTTTAATTGCAATATATTAGTGATGCATTATTGTCTGAGTTATAGATGTCGCCTCATTCAATGCATCATATATCAAACAAAATTAAAAAAGCGCCAAAATGCTAGGAGGGTTTATTCATTATCATAGTTTACTGCAAAAAATTGTCGCAATATAATAAGGACGGACAGCATGCATATTAAAATTCTTACACTTTTCCCAGAACTATTTAGCCAATTTTTAAACACTTCTATTATTAAAAATACAATAAATAAAGGTATTGTGCAAGTATCATTAATTAATTTTAGAGATTATTCGAAACAAAAAAATAAGAAAGTCGACGCTAAACAAATCGGAGGAGGCGGAGGAATGGTTCTTCAATTGCAACCATTAGTTGAATGTATTGAAAAAAATAAGGTTAATGAAACTAAAGTTATTTTACTTTCACCGCAAGGAAAACTTTGAAACCAAAAAGAAGCAATCAAATATTCGCGAGAAAAGGATATAATGCTTATTTGCGGAAGATATGAAGGGTTTGACGAAAGAATTAATGAATATGTAGATGAAATATATTCTATCGGTGATTATGTTTTAACAGGAGGAGAGATTCCATCGATGGTTATTATGGAGTCTGTGACAAGATTAATTGATAACGCTATAAATAAACAAAGTTTGGACTGCGAAACATTTGATGAAAATTTATTAGATTACCCCGTGTATGCGAAACCGCTTGATTTTAGAGGAAAAAAAGTCCCAGAAATTCTTTTAAGTGGCGATCATAAAAAAATCGAACGATGGAGAAAAGAACAAAGAATAATAAAAACAAAAAAATGCCGAGAAGATTTATTAAAAAAATAGACTTAATATATTCTTAGTAAAGAATAAAAAAGAACTGTATAATTTTCACTGAACAAATGATTTATAGGTTCGCAAAAAACAAAACATGCAAAAAATTTTCAAGTTACTATTCAAACGATATTTCTACATTATTGCCTTCGATATTTTATACCTTTCTGTCTTTTTAGTTACCGTTAATGAAAGAATGGAAAATAGAAACAATTCAGTAAGAGCAAGAAAGAATTTCGCCCAAGAAGCAAAGTCTTTAAGTTCTGGAATAAATGATGATAAGGTAGTGGTTAATTAGATAGAAAGGTTTTTATCTTTTCTAGTGTTTGTTCAAAATCAATACTTACATAAGCATTACAGAATCGGTTTTTTATTCATGTTATTTGCCTTTTGGCGTATTGACATGTTTTTTTAGTGATCAAAGCAATATCAGTTTTTTCATTGTTAAGATAATTGTTGATTATTGTTAAATATCCAATAGCTTTGAAAGCATTAGTATTTATTACAGAAGGGTCTTTTTTATATAAGGATATAACTTCTTCTTCTCAACCATTTCCTATCATTTTAATAACATTTTTCTTTATCTTTTCAATAAGGATTTCTTTTTCGTAATATGGTTTAATAAGTAAAAAGTCGTATAAAGGCTCATTTTTTTTCCTAAAAGCTTCGTTGTTTTCTAAAATCTGCAAAGCTCTTATCATTCTTCTTCTGTTTTGGATTTGTAAAGTTTTTGCGGTTTCTTTATCGATATCTGAAATCTTTTGGTATAATTCTTCATTACTTAATTTTTCAAATCTATCATCCCGAGGTTGGGCAGATAAGTCGTAGTTATAGATTAATGCTTCTACATAAAGATTACTTCCTCCAACAATGATGGGTACTTTTTTTTGCTTTATTACTTCTTTTATAATCTCGTTAGCTTTTTCCTGAAATATTTTAATATCTCATTCATCATATATCGATATACAGTCATTGTTATAAATTTGTACATTATCTAATTCTTCTTTTAAAGCTTTAGCGGTTCCGATAGTTATTTCTTTATAAACTTGGAAAGCATCAGCATTGATCAATACACCATTTATATTTTTAGCAATATTGATTCCTAATTTTGTTTTACCACTCCCAGTAGGGCCCACAATAACAATAATTTTTTCCATTATTTATTTAGAATCTTTAACATATTTTTCAATCTCTGAGTTGATGAAAGATAGTAATCCTTGGACTTTGGCATAGTTCATTCTAACAGGACCAATAATCGATAATTGTTGTTTGCTATTTTCGTTTAATGTGAAGGTGGTGGAGGCAATCGCTAATCCTTCCTTTCCAATGTCATCTCCGAAAGTAATGGATGTTCGACCGCTTTTTTGTTGATTTAAAGCGATATGTTTTCAAATATTGGTGTCTTCAAGCAGGGATAAGATTTGTTTTAGTTTTTCTACATCACGGAATTCTGTCTGAGTAGTTATTAATGAAGCTCCTTTAATGTCGGTTTCGAAAGATTTAGTGTTGATATTAAATATTTTCTCAATAACTTGTTGGATACAAAACTCATATTCATGGACTGCATTTTTGATGATATTTTTAAGCGGTACGATTTTGCTTGATAATTCTGAAATTTTAGTATCTATTAATCGATCATTGAAGACACGGATACATATAGCGATGTCGTCAAATTGGACTTTATGATTAAAGGTTATCGTGTTTTTAATTACTTCGGCGGAACTTGTAACAATTAGGATTAATGCTTCATTATCACTTATTTGGATCAAATCAAATCGTTTAAGTCTTTCGTTATCTTTACTTTTTGAAATGACGATGGGAAGTTTAAATGTTTCTTGCAATATTGTGGTGGAATGCTCAATAATATCATCAATAGATAAGTCGCGTTTTTGGAATATTTTCATTAATTTGCTTTTCACATTTTTATCTTCAAAAGGGATCAAAATCTTTGATTCATAAAATTTGTATCCTTTAACACTTGGAATTCTTCCGCTACTCGTGTGGGTTTTTTCTAGCAAGCCTTGTTTTTCTAATTCTGCCATCTCATTTCTGACAGTTTGCGGACTTAATTCAGGGAAAAACTTTTTTTGAACTAAATCTGATGAAAGAGGGATAGGATTGTTTGTATATTCTTCAATAATAACTTTTAAAAGATGAAATAATCGTTCATCAGACTTCATAAATTAAATTATAAATGAACCGGATTTTCAGCGGTAAAGATTATTGTTTTAACAAGTGGTTTTTTATTTTTATATTTCCAAGAATAATATTCGGTAGTAGATTCAACTATTTTTTTAATTTCACCGTCACCAATATTATTTTCTTTCGCAGCCATAGCAGATTCAATATTTTTCTTTATTGCACTAATGATTGTGTCGATTAGATTTTTGGAGTTAGTAACACTGAAACATCCTTTTGTAGAGATTAAAGGAGTTTCTAAAACCTTTTTAGCTTTTTTGTCAACTTTGACAGTAACTGCAACAATTCCATTCTCGCTTAATTTTAGTCTATTGTTGAAAAGTTCCACACTATCTTTATTTAATTTATTGTTAGAATCGACAAAGTTAGGATAAATATCAACGAACTCATCAGTAATTACCGCGGTGTGGTTATTGAATAATTTGATTTTTTGTCCATTAACAACAACTAAAAGATTATCATGAGGAACACCACTAAACTCTCCATTTTTTCGTAAAGCCGTCATTTGATCGAAACTTCCGTGAACAGGAACGATATATTTAGGACATATTAGTTTAATTAATAATTGAGATTCAGTTTGGGTTGCATGCCCTGTGGAGTGCAGATTTTTTTCACTCGAATTAATATTTACATTGACACCAGTTTTATAAAGTTTATTAATTAATGATTCAACTTGTTCATAGTTTCCAGGAATTGGATTGGAAGATAAAATAACTAAATCTCGATCATTAAATTGAATTGAAGAGTGTTTTCCAGAAGCAATAAGGTTCAAAGCAGCCATTTCTTCGCCTTGACTTCCTGTCATTAAGAAGAATAATTGATTTTCAGGATATTGCGCATCATTATAATCTTGAACTGAAATAATTTCTGATTTAGGAACTTTTAATATTCCTGCAGAAATACTTGACTGAACATTGTTTATCATTGCTCTTCCTAAAAGAACTACTTTTCTTTTATTAGCAATAGCGGTTCTGATGATTTCATCAATACGACTCATATTGGAAGCAAAGATACTCATAAAGATTCTTCCTTTTGCGATTTTTATTTCTCTTTTTAATTCATCAACAACATATTTTTCACTATTAGAGAAACCTGGAGAAAGAGCATTTGTTGATTCACATAATAAAACATCAATTCCTCTTTTTCCAATTTCAACCATTTTTCACATATCAGATTGATCTCCGGAAGCTAGAAAATCGAATCGGAAATCTCCTGTTTGTACTATTTTCCCACTAGGGGTTTGTAAGCATACACCAAAAGAATCTGGAATAGAATGACGAACACGAAAGAAATCTATATTAAAATATTTAGATTCAAGAACTGTTTTATCAGAATATTCAATTATTTCATAAGGATTAAGATTTTTAAATTCTTTTAATTTTCCTTCAATAATAGATTTAGCCATTTTACCGGCATAAATCTTTTTTATTCCAATTGTTGTTAAAAGATAGGGGATACCGCCGATATGATCTTCATGTCCGTGGGTAATAATTAATCCTTGAACTTTATCGATATTTTTAACAACATAATCGAATGGACATACGATAGCACTAAAGCCCATTGAAACAGCAGGATTAGTGAATTTGATTCCGCAGTCAATAATTCATATTTCATCCTTATGTTCGAAAATGAACATATTTTTTCCAATTTCTTCTATTCCACCCAAAGAGAAGATATTTGTAGATTCAAGATTTGCTGATTCGTTCTGTTCAATTAAAGACATTTAGTTTATAATATTATATTAATCGATTTTTTTAGAGCAATTAATCATAGATTCAAGGTACAAAAAGCCAGAAAAGCGGAACCGTTTATATACAAAAAAAAGTTGGTAGCACATTAACTATTCCCAATTTAAATTACAGCGCAACATTAGAAGATCGAACTAACTATAATGCGAATTTTACTGATTATACTGGTGTTGTTTGATTACCAAAACGATTTCAAAATGATATTGAGATTATTCGTTTTGTAATAATCATTTTTTAATTTCAATTATTTCAACCCCGTCGATCATAGAGTTTATTTCACTATTATTAAGTAATATTTTTCGCCCATCCTTAATGCTTTTAAAAGGTTCAAGTTCGCGGTTTAATACTGATTCTTTGGAAATGTCATCACAGACTTGGATATACAATGTTGTTTCTGGATTTTGACAAACGAAATCGATTTCTTTAATTACTGTTGTTTTTAAAAAAGAGTCTTTGTATTGAAAGGTTCCATAGTTAACACAATAGTGACGCCTAAGCAAATCAAGATAGACAATGTTTTCTAAGTTATCTCCTCTACCTTCGTTTATCTTTTGTCTAATTAATGAGTTTTTCATTCCAACATCAGTTACATAAAATTTGTACAATGTTTTTAGATTTTCTTTTCCTTTAATATCATAACGGTCGCACTTTAATAAAATGTAACCATCAATTAAATAATTCAAGTATTTTTCAATAGTTTGGGTCGAAATAGTTTTATATATGCGATTTGTAAGAAAGTAGTTTTTAATGTTCAGAGCGGAAAAAACATTACCTATATTAGAAAAAACATATTTGATTAATTTCTCGATTAAAGCGGTATTTTTAATGTCGAAGTAGGGAATTAAGTCGCGATTTAATATTGAATCAATAATACTTTTTACATTACTTTGGAAAGCTTTTTCTTCATTCAAACTAATTAGCCCAGGCATTCCGCCAAAATTAATAAAATCGTTAAATGCTAATTTTTTATCTTTTTCTTTTTTAAAAGCATAAAATTCAGCGAAGGAGAATGGCCAAATTTTTATCTGTAAATCTCTTCCTGTAAATCTGGATGCTATTTGTTTTGAAAGCATATGAGAATTACTTCCAGTTAAATAAATGTCAATATTTTTACTTTGGTAATAATGAAGAATAAGGGTTTCGAAATTTTTAACATTTTGGATTTCGTCAAGCAGTAAAAAAACTTTCTTTTGTTTATTAATCTGTTTGTCGATATATTTTTTCAATTCTTCCCTGTCAAGTAATTTTTCATTTTCTAGATTATCGAAATTTATAAATATTATTTTTGCTTTATTCGAATATTCAGTTTTTAAATATTCATAGAATTGTTCTAATAGTTTTGATTTCCCACATCTTCTGATCCCAGTTATTATTTTGATAAAATCCTTATTTATGCAAAATATTAATTTATCGAGATATTGTTTTCGCAGCAAAAACTCCATAAATTTATTATAGCATTTTTTTTAATTAAATGTAAAAAAGTACTATTTCTAGCATGTTTTTGCATTTTGTGGAAAAAAGTGCTATGGTTTATTTTGAGTTAAAATATATGATATTTAGGAATATAAAAACTATGCTTTTAGAAAAAGTACAACTGAGTCCAGAATTTATCAAAGCTAAAAATGCTTCCTTATTTTTTCTTCTATTTTTCTTGGTCTTTTTTTATTCTTTACCGATTTATGTTTTTTCTGCACGGTTGGCGGAAGCTATCATTACCAGCACACACAATATTTTGTATATCTTGCCTCAGATAATTTCTTCTTAGGGAATGGTAGTCTGTGCGGTATTATCGCTGCTGTAGTTGAAATTCTATTTTTTGTTTTAATCTTACCTATTTTCTTTTTTAGATTCATAAATAAGGAAATATTAGTTTTTAATATCATCATTTTCATTCTAATTATTGTTAGTTTTATCTTGTCTATGTGCTGTTTATTTCCAAGCGATAGTTTAAATAAAAAAGTCGGCGATTCTATCGGAGCTTATACGATAAACAGTAGTATCCAAAGTTACGATATGATCTTAGAGCCTTCAATTTTAGGTATAGCTAATTTTATTTTGTCATTTTTTGTTTTTATCTTTTGATCATGCACTTTATTATTGAGCAGAAGCAAAAAAACACTTTTATGAAAAATAATGTAAAAATTATCAATAATACGACAGAATATACTATTGAACAATTAAACAAATGACATGAATTACATAAAAAAGGTGCACTTACCGATGAAGAATATGAAAAAGTAAAAAGCAAAATAATGTCATAATGAAGCTAATAAAATCTGTTAAAATTATCGATATATGTATTTTATCAATAGCGCTGCTTAAAATAATTATCGAGATAATACTTTAAAATTATTCTCAATCACATAATATAAATATTAATGAAACGTCGAACGAGGATTACATAATGCGTTGCACTT
>JAITDD010000011.1 GCA_031282725.1 Mycoplasmataceae bacterium | reverse complement strand
ATTATGATGTCTGTAGCTTTTAAGTTTTTCTGGAAGGCAAAATATTTTGATGAAAAAATGACCTTTCCCAAAATTAAAAAAGACGCTTTGCTTGATATACCTATTCCCATTCTTGATCTGTCTAATAAATCCGATAAAGCCGTCCACGATAAACTTGCCGGCCTTGTTGACCAAATGCTTGCCTTAAAAAAGAAAGAACAAGCCGAGACCGTCCCGCAGACCAAAACGATGATTGGCCGGCAGATTCAGGTGGTGGATAAACAGATAGACGCGCTGGTGTACCAGTTGTACGGGCTGACGGCGGAGGAGATTGGGATTGTGGAGGGGGCGGGATGAAATTTAATTTTCCAAAAATTGAACAGATGATTATTCGGAATTTTTCTCTCTATACCAAAGAGGAAACAATTATAGAAATTAATGAGAATATAAATAATGGCGTTTATTGCCTTGCGGGAGCCAATGGTTTGGGAAAAACGACATTTCTAAATATAATCAATTTTGGATTAACCGGATTAGTCTTATCGCCCAATAGCAGTTTTTTTTCGCCAGATCAAATCCAGAAAAGAAACAGCAGATTTACTGATAATTATTTTAATGGACGGATAAAAGAAAAACATAAACAGGAAGCAGAAGTTGAATTGTTGCTTCGAGTAAATGACCGATATTATAAAATTTGCCGTGGTTTTTTTGAAAGGGATTCGTTAAGAACACTAGATATTTTTTGGACAAAAAATAAGAAAAAAATCAAGTCAGTAAAGACAGATGGATTTTCCCCAAGGGAATTGAATGAAATATATAAAGCCGAAATCGCTAAAGATATGGGCATTGATAATTTTGATTATTATGTGTTTATCCAATTATATGTTTTGACATTTGATGAAAGCCGCAGATTAATATTTTGGGACGATCGAGCTTCGCTCAATACGTTATCAATTAGTTTTAATACCAAATTAGATGATGCAAAAAAATTGATTGATACAGAGAGGAGAGTAGAAAAATATGATTCCGATGGTAGAAACTATAGATGGCAAGCGACACAGATCAAAAAGAAGATAGATAATATAACGTCCGCCGATGAAAATAAACGGGGAAAAAAAGAAGCTGAATATCTGGAAATATGTGCAGAAATTGATGAAATAGAAAGAACACTGGCCGATCAACAATTAACCCAAGATAATTATTTAAAAAATAGAAACTATCTTTATTCTGAAATTCATGAACTACATTCCAAGCGCAAAGAGTATTTTACGCAATATTCTGAACCATCATCAAAATTATTTAATAATAACGAAATAATAGAAGATGCTATAGATGAAGAAAAATGTCCAATTTGTGGTGCCAAAGGGAAACATATTGTTGACTCGATATATCTAAATATTCATCAGGGAAAATGCCCCTTATGCAATACGAGAATCGATGCTGATAATGTAACGAAGAACAGCCTATTAAAAAAAATAGAGATCAATGATGAAGAAATAGCAAATAAAGAAAATGAGCTTGATGAGATGATGGAAAAAATCGAAGGACAGGAAAGGCAAATAAAAAAAACAGAACGAGAATTAAAGAAGATACAAAATAAAAAAGCAAGCATTGAACGAGACTATCCCGGTATTATACTGGAAAATTCTGATGGTGGTTTAAAAGAATTATATAAACAGTTTGAATATTATGACAAAAACTCAATAGAAAGCTATAAACGGAGAGACGAATTAACCCTTATATTAAATAAGCTTCAAGGAAAAATCGAAAAATTTTATGCTGAGGCGGAAACGGAATTTGTCCCTATTGTAAAAAGACTTGCACAGAGTTTTATAGGCTATGATTTAAATATATCTCTGCAAAAACACAATGGTAACCTTAAGTTTGTTATCGAATTAAAAGATGAAATGCGGCCTGAAAGTTGGCAAATTTCCGAAAGCCAGAGATTTTTCTTAGACATTGCTTTAAGGATGGCGATTATCATATACTTGTCAAATAAGGGAGAAGAGGCTACAATGTTTATTGATACGCCTGAAGGTTCACTGGATATAGCTTATGAAAGCAGGGTTGGTCTGATGTTTTCGATATATGTTAAAGAATATAGACAAAATATTTTAATGACAGCCAATATTAATGCCTCGGAGATGCTTGTTTGTCTAGCTAGGGAATGCAAAGGAAAAAAAATGGTGGTTAGAAAAATGACCGAGTGGACCGATCTGTCAATCGTTCAAAAAGAAGGAGAGAAATTATTCAAAAAAGTTTTTACCAATATAGATCGGATGTTAGAGGAGGATAGAAAATGAAAAAAATACAAGTATTACCCGAGGCCTTTTTTGATAGTTTATCTATTTCTCATAAACTCGGAGATTCATTAGTAGACTTTAGAAGTGAAGAAATACACCTGTTTTCTTATTTTGCATCAATCCTTTTTTTATATAATGGTAACAGCCTGGCTGGGTGGAAATATAAATTTATACTTGATGGGAAAGGTTATCCTTTTTCTGATTATTTGAATGAATCAATAAAACGACATCGCTTAAGTGGAGTTGTTGAAGAGCATGGAGAGTATTTGCGAATAACACCAAAGGGTGTTGATGAATATTATAAGTTTAAGAATTTGAAAAATATGCTAAACAGAGACGAATGTATTAATGCTGCATGTGCAACTAATATCCTATTGCCCTATTCAAAAACATTACGTGCATTATTACGAGATCCTGAATTAGAAAAAAGGAAAATAACAAGAGAGAAAAAAACAATTGATAATTCGTATGCATACGAAAAATTTAAGGAAATAAGTGAGGCGGTGGGAATTCCCGAAAATGATCTTGCTATATCAGCAGTCGCATGGATAAACTATATAAATGAGAAGTACTATGCGGCGGGACAATAATTATGTTTGATGATAATATCCTCAAAAAAGCAAAGGCAGAAACATATCAGCTTAAAATAATAGAATCCTTTGGCAATAAAAAGGTCAAAGCAATTTCGACTCTGATATTAAATATTGTTAAAACCATTCAAGATATTTATTATTATATTGAACCCAGTCATTTTAAGGGTAAGTTGGTAATATGTTCCAATTTGAATGATAATTTAGTTTTAGCAACTAAATCTCAAACGCTTTACGATAAAAACATATTAACGACAAAAAGAAACGAGACTATTTTATTTCAACTGATGAAAAACGAAGAGTTAAAGATGTGGGAGGGGATAAATTTTAAAGCAGTATTAAAAACCAAAGAGGCTTTGTTCTATTGTTACTCGGATTTTGAAGAGTATTTTGTAATTAATGGGCAAAAAATAAATTTAATAAAAGAAAAATCGTGCGCTAGTACATTTTCGACAGATTATTTCAATTTGGATGTTGCATTAAGAAATTATCAACTTGATAAAATTCTTTATTCTTCCTGTGGACATTTTCAGAGATGTTGGTATGATGCAAAAACCCGCTTGTTTTTCAAGGC
>JAITDD010000050.1 GCA_031282725.1 Mycoplasmataceae bacterium | reverse complement strand
AAAACTGAAACAATTCCTGAATCTGCCCTATCGTTATTTGGATACCTTGAATATCAAGCAAAGGTTGTTAGAAAAAACAAGCATGAAGGGGTTACATTAACAACTCTTAAAAAACCTATCGATTAATTTAGTTATTATTTTCTCGCATAACCCAAACAACATATTAAACAAAAGTTTAATAAAAAAATCGTCCCTATAATTATTAAATAATGAGAAGCAAAATCAAAATACTTAGTCTCTGCGGAATTATCGCTTTCCCTTTAATTGGCGTTAGTATCTTATCTTCTTGTTCAAAACAGCAACCAACAAATCACAAGCTAAATACGATCGATGAAATAAAATCCTTAAATGATGTTTTATTTTTCAAACTTTCTTCATTCACTAATTTTGAAAAAATAGCAGACTCGTTAGAAGAAAATGTGAATGTGTCGGGAACTGTCTTTAATTTATTGAAATGTCTTAAAGAAAAATTCTCGATAACATTATCACCTACTATTTATAATGGTAACGATTTGATTTATCTAGTTTGTCCTACTGGAAAATTAACGAAATCT
This sequence comes from Mycoplasmataceae bacterium, assembly GCA_031282725.1. Lineage (GTDB taxonomy): Bacteria > Bacillota_I > Bacilli_A > Mycoplasmatales > Mycoplasmoidaceae > Malacoplasma_A. The sequence continues at coordinate 89,291 of JAITDD010000050.1, read as the reverse complement.
ACAATTCCGCAAAGCGATGAAAAGTGGGTAGAATTGCAAAATGAAGTAACATTGTTTAAATCAAAGATGGAATCTGTCGAAAATATTGAAACTCTTGATTTTTATAAGAACAGTAATTTTATCTCTTTAATGAACAGTTTATCTGATTATTCATCCAAAAAAATTAAATCTGATTTTACTTTTCTTGAAGGTTTTGATTCCAATAAATTAGTTTCTTATTTCAATGATTTATTAGAAGGACTTGATTTTGAAGATGTGTCTGGAGTTAATGGTCCCTTCCCAATCAATGATGATACAACACTTACACAATTACATTCATTCTTACTTTACAATAACGAAACCGCATCTTCTGCTAAATTACTTAACATTTCCTTAAACGACGAAAAGAAAGAACAATTCACACAATTTACACTAGAACTAAATGATTTTTTAAATCTAATAAAAAATAATAAAAATGCATATGAACAAATTTATGACAATTCAATTTTTGAAAATTTAAGTACTTTATCTTTAAATCAGCTTTCCAATAATGACAGAAATAGCATAGCAACAAGCGTAGTTAATAATGTTAAAAATATTAATGATAATTCTACGATAACTATTGAAACAATTTGAGAAAATTTTAAAACTTTAGCATTTAATGGTCCTAATGGATTTTTGTATGTAAAAAGAGCTATAACACCAACTTCGAAATGAGTCGATTTGCAAAACTCACTTTTAAGTTTTGTAGAAGAAGCTTATGCTATTACAATAAAATGATTAACTACCGGATATTCAATACCGTATTTTATATCAGGTAATATAGCGAACTTCTTTTTTTCTCTTGATGACAAAATAAACACAAACGTAATCGCATCTAAGGTTATTACCGCCTTCAATAATCTTGTTTCAAATGATAATAAGATTTCTTTAAATTCAACATTCCAACAAGTTTTTATCGATTCAATAAATCCAGAAACGGGTCCACTTATAAAAGCGGAATCATTACCGGAAAATATGGATAAATGAATGCTATTAAGTTCTGCAATTTGTAAATTCATGGTTTTTCAATATTTAAGTTCTATCAAGAAAAAAACAGGATATAACTCAGAAAAAAAGATTGATGAGGCTACATATAGTATTCCTGCAAGTAAATCAAATTTTTTGAGTCAAATGATAGATCTTTTTGGAACGGAAAATCCTGTAATAACAGGAGATACAACATTTGCGGAATTAGAAACTGCATTATCTACCACTGGAGCTTTATATGTTTATCCTGGCGGTGCAGACAATTTCATAGAATGATATTCTCTTCCTCATTATTCATACTTTTTTGTAGCTACTATTACAAGTTTTTAAACCATAAGCATATGAAAAGTAAATCCAATATATTTAATCTCTGTAAAATAATTGCATTTCCGTTATTTGGAATTGCGGCCTTAACTCCTTTATTTTCTCTTACTTCTTGTGGAATTGAAAAACCTTTCGTCCTAAGTAATAAACAAAAAGCGATTGAAGAGATAAAATCTTTGAATGATGTATTATTTTTTAAACTTTCGTCCTTCACTTCTTTTGATAAAATCGCGGAAACAATGCAAGAAGATGCGAATGTCTCCGGAACTGTTTTTAATTTATTGAAATATATCAACGATGATTTATTAATTTATTTTCCTTCTTTTTACAATGCTAATAATTTAATTTATTTAGTTTCTTTTACAGGAGGGATAACAAAATCTATCATTCCCCAGGAAGATGAAAAGTGAATAGAATTGAAAAATGTTGTAGAATTATTTAAAACGAAAATGGAGGATGTCGAAAATGTTGAAACGATCCAATATTACAAAAATGCAAATTTTTCATCACCTTTTTTTTCATCTGATTATTTGTCCAAAAAAATTAAATCCGGATTCGCTTTTCTCGGATCTTCTCCTTCAACAAATTCAATATTTTCTTTCAATAACTTTTTAGAAGGATTAAATTTTAGTTCGATAGAAGGAATTAATCCACCTTCTCCTATTGATGATAATACGACTCTCGATCAATTACTGGATTTTTTAAAATACGATTCTTCACCTTCTTGATCCTCTAAGATTTTTAATATAGAGCTTGGCCCTGTGAAGGAAGAAATATTTGCTCAGTTTACTATTGAATTAAATAATTTTTTAAACTTAATATTAAATAATCAAAAAATATACAACGATGCTTATGATTTATTTAATTCTTCCTTGTATTCCTTTCCTACTTTGTCATTATTTACTCTTTCTAATGATAATCATAACGATACTGCGAGTAAACTTATCAATGAAATAAAAAATATTAATCAAGAATCGACCCTGACTGTCGGAAACACAGGGAATGAAGCGAGAACCATTTTTAATCATGGTGGGTTTTTAGAAATAAAAAAAACAGTAACTCCAACATCTTCGTGAGCGGAATTGGAAAAAGTGATACAAAACTTTAAAGATGAATCTGATGCTTTCGTCATAAAACATTTTGCTTTCAATTTAACATCAGAATTTGTTGCTAATAATCATTCCTCATCCAACTTCTTTTTTACTAATACTTCTCAAATAAACACCAATATTATTTCACAAACACTTATTGACGCTTTTAATGCACTAGTTTCAGATGAAAATAAGATTTCTTCAGCATCTACTTTCCAAACCGTTTTTATTGATTCGTCGACTCCAGATGAGGGCGCTTTATGAAAAGCGAAAACATTTGCTGAAATTTATGAAAAATGATTTTTGTTAGATATTGTTATTTTAAAATTCGTTTCCTTTCAATATTTAACTTCTATTCCAAAAATAAACGGATACGATTCAAGTAAAAAGCTTAATGAAGTCACATATAACGATGAAGATGTACTGGTTCATTTGATTAGAAGTATAAATGCATTTTTTGATGAACGAACTCCTTTAATAACACCGGACACCACATTTGCACAACTAAACAATGCTTTATCTGCCACTGGTGCTGTTTATACCATCCCTTTAAATATTAATACTTTTGAAATATGAAGTGCTGTTGCTCACTATTCTTATTTATTTGTAACCTCCATTGTAAGTTTTGCATAATCTCAGAAACTTTTCTCTTTTTAAATTAATAAATTTAGATTTTATTTTCTATAATTAGCATATTACGAAAAGATATTTAACTCTTCCTTTTTTAATCCTTCCTGTTTTTTCTTTTATCCCACTTAATAGTTGTGACGGAGTTAAAACAATACAATATACCACAACATTCGCAAATAATCAACAAATTCAAGAGTTTATCAATCTACACCATACAACTTACAATGATAGTGTTACTTTCAATAACGCTGAACAAGGAGGAGCAAGCGACGAGATAATAAATTATTTTTTTAAACAAGGCCATCTTCCTGGACAAAATTTAATATCTTCAACTTTTAGTATATTAAGCGCTTTTATTGAATTACCGAGTACATTGACTAATGTTTTCGTTAAAATTGGATGAAGTCAAAAAAAATGTTATGTAGAATTGCTTTCTGATATTCAAACAATAACGCCCAATATTTTTTTAAAAAAAGGTTCAGGCAGTGAAATTTCTTACGACAATGATTCGATTTTCTGTAGTGTTATAAGTAAAATAGGGAATCAAACACAGTTAGATTATGATTATGAATATAGCTGTAAAGGAAGTTTCCAAACTGCCGTAGCAAATGCAGTTCCGTCTGGAGTAAATATCGACATAAATTTAATTTTTTCCCTTCATCAAGGACTTGGAATAACTCTTGCTAAAAATTGTTACCCTTCTATTACTTTTGTAAATGAGGCAGCATAATAAATTTCTTTCATTATTTTTCTTACCAATATTAGCTTCTCCATTTATAGTGCTTACAAGTTGTAATTCTTCAGCAAGTGAATTCGTTATCAAACTTACTAATAATGAAGAAATGATTGATTTTATTGATATACATCATGACTCTTACAATGGTGCTTTACTTATAGATGGGAATAATCTTACAGATCAAGTTGTTAATTATTTTTTTAAAACCGATCATATTTCTTGCAAAAACTTATTATATTCATCTTGAGTTGTAATGCGAGCCCGTATAGGTGAAAAAATCGGTGCAGAAAAAGAAAAAAATCTAAAAATTTCATATTCTCCTAATATGTGCAATATAGAACTTTTATCAGACTATGCAACCAGTATTGACGAAACAATCATGTGTGGTTCATCCTTTGGATATTCGTTTTCTTCGAATAAAACTAGATATATTAATTCTTTTAAAAATCAACCTCCTGATACTTTTGAAGATTCTTTTGGGTTAAATTTAAGCCTTATAAAAATTAATGACGTGACAATTTATGCGACCGACAATTCTTTTTTTATCTTGCATTTATCTAGCGCGGGCGAATCTTCCAGTTTTAATTTATTTTTAAAAAAGTCCTGGTATCCTAATATTACATTTGTAAATGTTAGAACAATTTAAATTATCTATCACTATATACTTGTAAAGATTAAGATGAAAAAATGAATTTTTGTATACTAATTTATCAAAACTATAAATAAAATTAATGTAAGATTTTATCTAGAATAGCATTAATAAATTTGTAGTCATTTTTTTCGCCATAATATTTTCCATTAAGAATAGCTTGATCGATAATAATGCCTTTATCTAAATTACTAGTTTTGAATTCACAATAGGCGGCAATAATAATAGCTTTAACAATAGTTTTCGTTCTTTCTCAAGACCATGTACTTGAATCGATTAAATTTTTTATTTCATTTGTTATTTGTATATGATTAGAAGCAAAATATTTAACAATGGCCACGCAATATTCATCACTGAAAATATTTTTCTTAATTATTTCTTCTTCATTAAAGTTATTTACAAGACATTCATAAACATAACGAAATACGTCAACTCTTTTTTTTCATATTAGTTTTTCTTCCATAATATAATTATAATTTTTAAACATGAACAATAATATAGATAACATCCTTTCCAAAATACTAAAATTGTACGACGAAAATAAAAGAAACGATTCGTGTAATTCTATTTATAAAAATCGTCGTAGGCTGTCTGGAATTTTTTTAGAAAGATATGTCGATTATTCAATTATTGAACCTAACCGAAAAACTTCATCAACATCCTCGATATGAGCATTTTTTGTTTTTTCATGTTGCCTAATTTTGCCTATTGTTTCGTTCACGTTATATTATGGTTTATTAATAGATCGAAGTATGTTTTTTCCATTGGTGTTCTGTTTTTCGATTTTTCTTATATGACCAGTAGGTATTCTTATCGATAGCATTTATTTGTTATGCAAAATTAAATCGCAACGAAATAGTGGCAAAGATACTATATATTCATTAATAAACCAAATCGATTTTTCTTTATCTAATAAAAAAATGCTTGAGGAAAAAATGACAACAAACCCCATTCTCGCTGAAATATTTGACAAAAAATATGCTAAAAAAATATGATTTCCATATGCTATTGTTTTTTTTAAAATTGATTATTTTGAAAGAACAAACACGATTGATGCACCAAAACGTTTTCTTTACATGATGTTATTTGCTAACTTTTTATTTGCGATAGTATTCAATGGTGTATTCTGATTAATTTTTTTAATTGTTTACAAAAATTTGACTCCAATTTTATATCTAGTTTTTGTGATAATAGGAATTGTTGGTTTATACTTAATCGTTTGTTTTATTATTAGCGTAATTGCTACTAATAAATTAAGAAAAGCAAAAGTTAATTTTATAAAGCTGAAGGATCGATTTAGTAGGCGAAAAATTAATGATATAGTGTATCAATAAGATAAATGCTTTCTAATTTTTGTGTTAACCTAATCTTCCCAGAACTCGCCTTTATATTAATAAATAAATACTTAAACCTGGAGGATTTTTTTTGTTTAAATTTGTTACTCTTAACTTCTCTTTATATTAATAAATAAATACTATTCTTATAATTGAAGATGATGAATAAAACATTCAGAAGTTGACTAGTTGGTCTTTCAACATTAATATTGGTATCCGGCAGCTTTTCCTATATTTTTTACGAGATTTCAAAAATTGAAAAACCTGTTAAATCTGATGAATTGGTATTAACTGATAAAGAAAGGTCAGAATGAGAACATCAACGAAAACAAGATCCGAGAATTCATATGAATATGAAGACTCCTAAAAAATTCGTTGAACGAAACGAAAAAATAACAGTTGAAGTAGAGTTTACAAGAGAACCCTGATACCAAGTTGATTGGAATATTAGATGTTTAGATAATAATAACCCACCACAAGGTCTTGTGTTACGTTTAGAAGATGAATATGTTCTTACTATTACCAATAATGCTAAAACTTTTTTCGATTTCTCTATTGGTATTGAGGCGGTTTGCGGAAAATTAAAACAATATGAGAGTATCACTATTAAAGGAATGGAAATGGAAAATTTTGTCGAATCAAATATGCCAAAAAGTTATATTCAAAACATAAAACCTGTGACAGAAGAAGAAATTTTAGAAGAAAAAGTATCTTCCTTATCCATAATCGCGAAATGTAAAAATAACGGTGAATTTAGTGCGAAAATCAAAAGTATCGAAGAAAATACAGAATTAACAAATGAAGAAAAACAAAATGAAATCGATAAGCTCGCAGCTGAAAAACACATTAATTTAATCGATAAAAATGTTTTGCAAGAACAAAAAAATGAATCAATCCAAAGAACTTATGATGAAATATTACTTAACGAAGATATGACGGATGGGGATAAATATATTTTTTTAAAAAATTTCAATTCACAAGTGGATACTTTTTTTGCTCAAACTGAATCCTGTGTTACTAATGATGAATTAAACGAAAAACTAAAACAATATGTTCAAGGGAATGAACAAATAAAAAGTAATGCAACAGAAGTTATTGATGGCATTGATATTGGAGAGTTTATCAATAATAATCAATTGTTAAGAAATAATGAACAATTTTATGCCCAGGATTTTTATCTCTTAAATTTTGAAGAAGAATCATGCAAACAAAACACTGAATTGTTAAATCCTTATTTTTCTTTTTTCGATTACTTTGATACTTTTACCTACGGTTTGTCAGACACAATAAAAGATAATTGAGAGATTCATTCACAAATAAATAATCTTTCAAATGATGATAAAGAGATAAATTTTAATATTCGATATAGTTTTTTTAATCTAACGACAAATTCTTACTTCAGTCAAGAAAACGAAAAGGTTGAAGTTACTGCAATTTTTTTTCTACCTTTTTTAGATAATGGTCCAGAATATTACACAATAGACGAATTTGCATCTTTACATAGTTTTTCATTAAATCAAGATGCTTGTTGGGATAATTTATGCGATAATTATTTTTATAAATCACTAAAAGCAAAAACCGATCTATCAAAGCAACATTATTCTACTTATTGTTCTCGACCCGGTACTTGGGGATATGAAAATTGGGATGTACGAGATTTCTATTCTGATGCCGAGAATATTACTTCGGAATTAGTTTTTAATCCAATTAATGATTCAATAATAGAAAGTATTTCAAATAAAACAGTTTCACAATTAAAACAAGAAAATATTATCAAGTCATTTAATTGACAAATTGAGATGAAAGGAGAAGGAAATGTATATTACGATTCAGTCCCTTTCGGCGAAACCGGATATGGATTCTCTCATTCTGCAATATTAACTAATATAAACCCAACATATGATGCCATAGCAGTAAATAAAGCGCCAGCGGAGGACGGAGTAGAATCACATAGACTTTATTGAAATGCTTCTATTAATGAAAATAGTGTTTACTTGCGAAGAAATGGCAACGAATTTTATTTGTATTTCAGCCCTGAATGTATCCAAATCAGTAACTATTTTTATGGTGGAAGTTATGAGAATGGTCCTGCTAATAATTGGAAAGAAGGAGGGCTTTCAAATACTTCCAACCTGTTGAAAACAACTATTCCTTACGACTTAAACTTAATGAATATTGATTTGACTGATTTATTACTAATTGATAATAAACAATATGAACAAAGCGATTTTCCGCAATTTGAAATGTCGATAGTTTTAAATGATTTAACATTTGATCAAAATAATCCTGACATAATTAATGATTTAGTATATGCAAAAATAAAATTTCAAGTAAAAATCAAAGACTTAGTAAATGACACAGTAAAAATATTCGATCAACAAGAATCATTGTTATTGAAAAATGTAACAACGGATATGATACAAAGCCAAATTAACAGATTAATAGATGATGCTAAGGTATTTATGATTAATATAGATAAGTTTGAACAGATTTCTAATTTAATACTAGCGCATGAAATATTTGCGGTTTCAATACAGACTGGTTTGATTATATTACAAGTTATCAATGTTGCAAAAATTGCCAGTTCAGTTATCTCTATGAATTTCGTACTTTTGTCATACTTTATTGCTGAGGCGTTAATATATGCAATGTCATATTGAGAATTGCTTGGTAATATTGAAGAAACTATAAATACATACTTTTTTAACAAAGAATTCCTCGCTATAGTAAATGAAATAAAAAATTATTTTTATTTCAATAACGAAGAATTAATGTTTGATTTATCGCAAATAGAAAATATTACTACAAACAATGATAAATATATCAAAATTCTCGAATTAAATAAAAAATGAGATTTTTCCAATATTACAAATTGGTTTAATGAAGCGGTAAAGATTGAATTAAAAAAACAAAGTATTTACGAAAAAGATTTAAATGATATAGCAAATCTATCTAACGGAATTTCCGGACATATTGCTACAAAAATTATAAAGAAAATGTTAGGTCTAAAAACTATAAAATTTCTTGGAGTAAATATAAACATATTTTTTATTGGTTTTTTAATCGCGAAAGTAGCAAACGATTTAGCATTTCAAATTGCCTTAGAAATTATCGATAACACGAATACATATGAAACGATTTTTGACAACATTTTCCATGCATTTCATAGATAACATCCTTAACAAAATACTAGTACTGTTCCATGAAAATAAAAAAAATGATACTTGTGATTCTATTTATTGGATAGATGAGAGATGAACAGGAATTCACATAGAACGTTATATTGATTCATCATTCGCAGAACCTAAACGATGAAAACCGAACATCTACTTTTTTATATGTGCGTCGGCTATTTTAGCTTTATTATTTATTGCCTCCGCTGTGTTTTTTTGTATTAATATTCAAAATTATTCAAATTCGCTATTTTTTTCATTTTTGTTTTTTCTAATAGTGATAGCTTTATCTGTGTATGTTTTTATTGATGGCTTTTACTTATTACATAAAATAAAAATGCAAGAAAAAAGTGAAAAAGAGACTATTTCTTCATTAATAAACCAAATTGATTTTTCATTATCAAATAAAAAGATGTTAGAAGAAAAAATGTTAAATAATCCTATTCTTGCCGAAATTCTTGATCGGAAATATGCTAAGAAATTCTATATTCCTATTTGCGGCTTTTTTTCAAAATTCTACTTATGCGAACGAACCAATACTGTTTTAATCTCGGTCCAGGATTTATATTTTTCTACTTTTATCGGCTTGCTGCCATTATTACTTCTTAATGCGATAGTATGAGTATTTTTTGCTATTTTTTACCCTAGCATATCAACGCTTGGATATATTATCTTTGCATTATCATGGATAGTTATTTTGTATTCCATTATTTGTTTTTTAATCGGCATTATTATCTTTGTTAAATTAAAGAAAAAGAAAGTTAATTTTCTAGATCGTGTTCCCAAAAAAAGAGATTAATGAGAAAAAACTACAAAGATTCTTTTTTATCTTCGAAATCAGATACTTGGACCTCAGCAATTTCTTTTTTGTTTAAAAGAAGCATGAATAATCTACTTTGTCCTATTCCGCCGCCAATTGTTAAGGGCAGTTTGGTAGATAAAATATTTTGGTGGTAGGAAAACTTTGCAGCTTTTTCATACATTCCTTTTTCGTGTAATTGGCTCTTTAATGAATTTGCATCAACTCTAATTCCCATTGAAGATAATTCGAACGAAGATTTAATTGCTTTGTTGTAAACAAGAATGTCTCCATTTAAGGTTCAATCGTCGTAATCGGTGCTTCGGCCATCGTGAGAGATACCAGATTTTAATTTACCGCCAATTTGCATTAAAAAAATCAAACGACCTTTATTTTCGTTGCATATTAAATATTCTCTTTCTTTTGGCGTTTTATCAGGATATTTATCTTCTAATTCTTGTGTAGTTATATAAGTGACATTAGCTGAATCAATATTTCTTTTTAAGTTTGAGTATTTTTTGCATAAAAATTCTTGGGTTTCATAAATGGATTTTGCGATTTTGTTAACAATGTTTTTTAAATATTTTACATTACGATCTTCCTTTTCAATATGCATTTCTCAATCTCATTGATCTACAAGATAAGAATGAATTGAATCTAAATCCTCAGTTTGACGAATCGCGATCATATTAGTAACAATACCATTATGTAACGGAATTTGATATTCTCCGATTTTAATTCTTTTTCATTTAGCTAAGGAGTGGATAATTTCATAGGAAGAGTTATTTTTTGCTTTAAAAATAATAGGAGGTTCAACTCCGTTTAATCAATCATTAACGCCATTATTTGCGGGAAGAAAAAGTGGAGCTTGGACAAAAGATAAATTTAATTTTTGACATAATTTATCAGAAAAATAATTTTTAATTTCGAAAATTTGGGTATTTGTTAAAAGTTTTTTATTCATTAAAATACTTGGTGTTACAATACAATAATTATAGTCCTCCAATAATAGACTGGGCCAAAAATAAACCCTCCCAGCCTTTTGGCATTTTTGTATATACAAGAAGACCTAATACAGTTTTCTTATTTTTATATTGGTAGATAAAAAGAACTTGTATTAATATTTGGACTAATACGAAGTCTTGTAGTTTCTTCCTGATGAATATATGAATGATTATTTTGTTGATAAGGATGATAATATTCGCCATTAGTCATTCTAGAAGTTGGCACATCAATATCAGCAGATTGAGAATGAGGATGAACCGCTTCGTTTATCTCGTAAGCTACTTGATTTGCTACATTAAACAATGTCGTGAACGCTAAACAAGCTCCTGTGATAATAGCTCATACCATAGTAGCTGCTACCCCTCCGTAAATGTCTTGTTTTTCTTGTGATGTAAGTTTAACCATACATATATATATAGCGAGAAAAAAACAAAAAGTTAACTGTTTAGTAATTATTGTATCAAAACATTTGCTCAGATTTCTTTAAAAAATTGGCTTTTGCGTAAGAAGTTCTTTGTTGTTTCATTGCTTTTGTTTGATTGGAAAATAAGGTTTTAAGACTGTAGAAAAAGAATCAGATAATTCGTTTGTTTCTTGTATATTTATAAAAAACAAAGGTATTAAGGAGTAAAAGAAGAAAACCAAATACAATTCAAAGGATTGTAGTGATAAAGTTTACATCTTCTCCTCCACTTCCTCCTCCATCTTTTCTTAAATAAGTCATTCATAATCTTAAAAGACCGTATCAAATAAAATACATTATTCCGATACTTCCACATTTTCTTATTTTCTTATTAGTGATAAGCTCGCAACAAAAATAGATTAAAAATAATCCGACGATATTTCCGATTTGTTCAAAAAAGAAGACTGGGAGGTGTCATTGAGAGTTAATGTACATTCAAGGAAAGAAAGTTTTTAAAAAATTAATCATCCCTTCATTTGTGGTTGCTGCCCCGTATATCTCGTGATTAAAATAATTTCCGAATCTACCCAATATTTGTCCGATAAAAATGGTGGGAAGTACACTGTCAACATAGATTCACATTGATACTTGTCTTGCAATGAAGTTATTAGGATTCGATTCATCTTTAACAAAATATTTTCTATTTCTTAAAACAAGAGGGAAGTATATTAAAGCAACCAATACAACAAATAATACTCCTCATTCAATTGCTAATCCTCGTCCTGGTTCTATCAATATTTCGCTTCATAAAGTTTGTCCAATAATGCAAGAACCGATTCTAGCGCCGATAATAGCACTTGGAACCGCAATAATGCAAAAAAAGTAAAGTGGTTCAATTGGCGCTTTGTATTTGTATAGTTTTAAACAACTTAGAGCAATAGCACAACCAAAACCGAAGAAGATAAAAATTCCATATCAGTGAACTGGGGAAATAAAAGTAAAAGCGACTTCAACATCTTCACTTCAATTAACACTTCTTGAATATAAAATTACAAATAAATATCCAAAGAAAATAAATGATATAACAATCGCTAAAGAAATAAGAAGCCATCTATTAAATCTTTGTTTAGATTCAATCATTTTATAATTATATTATTTATGAAATTTGAGTTAGAATCTCCTTACATTCCCAAAGGAGATCAACCGGAAGCTATTAAACAATTAACAGATAATATTGCCAAAAAAGTTACCAGTCAAGTTCTATTGGGAGCTACAGGAACCGGAAAAACATTTACAATCGCTAATATTATTCAAAAAACGCAGAAAAAAACTGTTATCATTGCTCACAATAAAACGCTTGTTGGACAATTGTATACTGAACTTAAACAATTATTTCCGAAAAATCATGTTGAATATTTTGTTTCTTATTTCGACTTTTATCAACCAGAAGCTTACAAACCTAGCACCGATACTTTTATTGATAAATCTGCTACTTCAAATCAAGAAATTGAGATGATGCGATTAAGCGCATTAAATTCTTTGTCTACTCAGGATGATGTAATTATTGTTGCTTCAGTTGCTTCAATATATTCCACTGTTAATCCTACCGATTTTTCAAGTTTTATGATTATTATTAAAGAGAACGAAAAAATTAATCGAAAACAGTTTATTTATGATTTGGTAAGATTACAATACAAAAGAGATGAAACTTCTAATCTTCCGGGAACCTTTAAAGTAAATGGCGACATCATCCATATATTCCCAGGACACACAGACGAAATTAGTTATCGAATTATGTTAGATGATGAAAAAATTGAAACAATTCAAATAATGAAGAACAAGGAAGAAGATGTTAAGGATGGTGATTTTGTTGTTTTCAAAACCGTAAAGTTTGTCAAGATCATCCCTGCCAATGAATATATTGCTAACAAAGATAATTTCGATATTGCAATTAAAAATATCAAAGAAGAATTAAAAGAACGAATCGAGTTTTTTACGAAAAATAATAAACTTTTAGAAGCACAAAGAATTGAACAACGAACTAATCAAAATATTGAAATGCTTCTTGAATTAGGATATTGTAATGGTATTGAAAACTATAGTCGTCAATTAGAACTTCGAGAACCCAATTCCACTCCTTATACAATTTTCGATTATCTTAAAAATGATGATTGACTTCTTGTTATCGATGAATCTCACATTACTGTTCCACAAATTGAGGGAATGTTTAATACTGACAAAAGCCGAAAAGAAACACTTGTAGAATATGGTTTTCGATTGCCTAGTTGTTTAGATAATCGTCCTTTAAATTTTAACGAATTCAACAAAATTATTAAAAACGCCATATTCGTTTCCGCCACCCCAAGAGGATGAGAAATAAAAAAATCAAACAACACTGTCATCCAACAAATAATCAGACCGACAGGACTTTTAGACCCAATAATCGAAATCGTGAAAACAGAAGGACAAATAGAAAATTTAATGCAACAATTGGATTCGCAAATAAAGAAGAATGAAAAAACCTTTATCACGGTAATTACAATAGCACTTGCAGAACAATTAGCTACTTTTTTGCATAATAAAGGATACAAAGTTGCTTACTTACATAATGAATTAAAAACAATCGATAGATCTAAAATTATTAACGATTTAAGAAAAGGGATTTATGATGCAATCGTGGGAATTAATCTTTTAAAAGAAGGGTTAGATGTTCCTGAAGTTTCTTTAGTTTGTATTTTTGATGCTGATAAGCCGGGACTTTTTAGAAATAAAATATCTTTAATTCAAATTATCGGGAGAGCTGCCAGAAATGTTAATGGTCGAATTATTATGTATGCAGACACAACCAGTTCAGACATGCAACAAGCGATAGATGAAACTAATAGAAGACGAAAAATCCAAATTGAATTTAATAAGAAACATAATATCACTCCAACCTCAATAGTTAAACCAATTAATAATCTTATTGACTCAGCAGAACAGAAAACAATAGATGCGATGTTTCATAAAAAGAATATTGATCTGAAAAACAAAACTAAAGCTATAGCTAAACTAAAAAAAGAGATGAAAAAAGCTGCCGAAAAGCAAGAATATGAATTAGCTGCTTCTTTGCGAGATTTAATAATTGAACTTGAAGGAAATCTTAGTAAATAGCTAGGTTAAAAAATCTTTTCTTTTTTTCAATCTATGAGAACTATGCGGAAAACGAGGTTAGCATAATATCGATAAGAAGTTAACAAATTTGGAGTAATCCTTTACTATGATAAGAATAAATTATGTTGGATTTATAATTTAAACATAGGGGTATAGTTTAACGGTAGAACAATAGTCTTCAAAACTGTTTGTGTGGGTTCGATTCCTGCTACCCCTGCCATATTATTTAGTTAATACTTGTTCGCCGATAAACAAAGATTCGTATATTGTATATTTTTTATGCATTTTATTTCCAATTTGATTTTTAAATTTTAAGTTAAATTAATGCACTTTTTATTCTGATTTGAAGAAGAAAATAACTAATTTATTTTTCTTGTTATAATGTTAATATCTTAATATTATAAAAATGGTAAACAAAATAATAATAAACAAATTAATTGACTTATTCAGATTCTTTAATATTTCAGAAGTCACTACATCTGCCCAAGCTGTTGAAAAACTAAAAACTATATCTTCTTCTATTTCTTTCGATACAGTCAAAAATATTGTTGAAGCTCATCATTTAATGGAAATAATTGCTAACTTGAATGAAAATTTCCTCCAAACATTCGATGAACAATCTCCTTTATTTATCCAACAATTCAGACGACTTAGTGCTTTAATTGAACCGGCTCATAAAAAATTAGTTTCCGATGGAGTTATCAATCTTGAAAATACTGAATCTTTTTTGCAGAATGAACAATATCCATTTTCTCGTTCTGAAAAAAGAATACAAAATCATGAAGATATGTTCAAAAAACAATTTAGACATTTTATGCTTTCTGTACGTTCAGAAATAGAAGCGGTTAATTCTGAATTAGATTTCAAATATGAAAATGACCCAACCGGGCTAAGCCTCACTAAAGCGGTTATAGCGAAAAAGAATGCGATTCTTGATAGTTGAAAACCACAAATATTTAGACAATTACAACATTTTTTTCCATCCTATTTTCAATTACTGAATAAAACTTTTTTTGATATAGATGAACAAACCCATAACGGTCGAGAATCTGGAAACGCTCTTGCTTTTCGACAAATTCGTACAATACTTGACTCTGAACATGGAGATTGAGAAATAGTATTTCGTAATAAACAAGCTTTACAAATTTTTAAATCTATATCTAATTGTTCGATCAATAGGTTTTTCAGTCATGAACTTAATGAACAATTAATGCAAATTTATCGACTAAATGAGATAAGCAAATTTTTAGTTGACAAAACCCCTATCAATTTCTCGTTTGTAAGTTTTATTTATTTTATCTCGAAAGCAGTCGAACATAATATCGCTACTTTTTCGACCCAATATCAAAGTTTGTTAGATGATCCACTAACTATAAAGCCGGATGCTTTTCCTACTTTAAGTGAGTTTTCACAAAATCCAGGCAGTTTCAATTTTGATGCATTATCACAAGAAGATCGAGCCACTCCGTATTTCCAAATTTTAAAACAACTACAAGAAGCAAAAAAATTTCAAGAACAAATTGAAAATGATAAAGAATCTTATAAAGGAACAGAAACAGCAAAAGAATTGCGTTTCACCGAATGAAATAAAGAAATATCCGCTAGACGAATGCAAGCTAGCAAATTACTGTTTTCGCCTATCCATTTATACAATCTCTTTAAACAAAATAAAATTGAAAGTTTTTTAAGTTATTCCGAAGATCTAATAGTTATAGAAAGATTGCGCAAACTAAAACGAACTTATGATACAATTCCTGATTCATCACAGAAACAAAGAATTCTATACAATGCTTGTGTTGAATTTTGTTTTGAAAACGCTGTTAAAACAATCGATTCAAACTTGCCAACTATGCAAAAATTTAATAAAATTTTTTCTTTTCCTTCAACTGCTTTAGAAATAACACCTGAACAGTATCAAATATTTGAAAAAATTTACCGACGTGATTTTGGGGTTTTAATGCCTGAATTAAAAAGTGTTATAACACGATTGCAATTACAATTGCCAAAAATAACAACTAAAAAATTACAAGAAAGTTTTGATTTAATTCAACAAGATACGCAATTGTTACAACAAGGCAAAAATAAAATAGCAAAAGAAGATAATAAACTTAAAGAAGTCAGTTTTATTGTAAAATACCTTAACTATATTGCACTGAATGGTTTGAATACTGTAAGTTTCACAGAAAACGAACAACAAATAAATCCAAATAATTTTTTAAAGTGGCAAAAATTTATATGTGAATTTGATGATATCGATACAACACAAATTATTCAAAGTCGCATGCAAAATCCTAGTTTTTTGTCAATGGTTGCTCAAGCTTCTAATTTACATCGTTCTGGTCTTTCAGATAATAGTTCTGTTCATAACGAAAGAATGTTTAATTTTCAACAAAGCCTAGTTAAAATTTATACTGCCGAAGAAGAAAAAATGATAAAAGTCACAAAACAACAAACATTATTGAGATATCGAGAATCAAAAATTGAAGCATACAAAAAAGAAATAGCTTCTATGAATAATTTTATCAACGAACAATTTAACAAAACATTCAAAAAATTCATTGCTGCAAATTTACCAAAAACAAATGATGAAGATATTTTTGATCAAGCTTGGCACGAATATATAACTAAAATTGTCTCTGAACACGCGAACGAGGTTTCTCCTGTAATTGTTAAAAAAATAGAACTTTTCATTACAAGAATTCACGACATCAGTGCTAAACTTTTCAATCCGGAAATTGATACACCTTATGAAATAACCCCAAAATCATTCTTTGAAATTTTGTGCTCTCAAAATGATATTGAATCAATTGATAAAACATATCAAATAGCGTCATCATTTGTTTCGTCCCATCAAGATTCTTCGCAAATTGAAAAAGTTAGAAGCGATATTTTGCGATATGAAACCGTACATGAAACGGAACACCAACAAAATATTGAACTAAAAAAACAATTTTATTTGAAAAGATATACTGAAATCTTTAAAAAAATACTTCCAATAAAAGATGGTACTTCTTTTGGTAATCAATTCTTCCAAATTAATCAACAGCGTTTTGAAATTGATATGGAAGAATTTGGAATAACTTTTGTTGAATTTATTGTAGCGATTGATATTTCTAATAATAAAACAGTAACTATCCCTAAAGAAATATTAGACGAAATTCAAAGTACCTACGAACGTAATATGCTTGTATTGCCGAAAACTACTAAATATCAAGAAATCATGAACCATTTAAATCACCAAAAAATATTTTCTACCAAAGTTATTGAAACTGCAACCGGAGAATTAAAAACCCAAACAACTATCGATTTCGCTAATATACCTTGCGACGAAGATTTTGAAAAGTTTCTGTGATATTTTAAATTTAATTTATCAACTTTCGATTCTACAGACGGACAAGATTCGATTCCTGCTTTTGTAAATATTAGTGCCGATCAACCGTTTTTAATTAAACTTTTCGCATCGTACCATAAAATGATTTATTCTTTAATCCCCGGAACATCGGAATATAACGACGCAAATCCTGGTTTAACAAATGATCAAATAAAAGAACGTAAGCAACAATTCCTATCAAAACATAACCAAGAACATAATATTTTTGCACCCGGACATCAGCATCAGATTGTAAGCCCGAGAAATATTACTGTGGAAAGCATTGAAGAATTAATCCACCTTTATGATCTTTTCATTAATAAGCAAATGACGATAGTATTAAATCCTGATACCCCCGATGAACTTAAAAACTCAGCTTTGCAACAAATTTTTGCAATTAAATTAGAAGGATTTGATACCGAGG
Organism: Mycoplasmataceae bacterium; assembly: GCA_031282725.1. Lineage (GTDB taxonomy): Bacteria > Bacillota_I > Bacilli_A > Mycoplasmatales > Mycoplasmoidaceae > Malacoplasma_A. The sequence goes on along the minus strand of JAITDD010000050.1, from coordinate 71,192 downwards.
CTTTTTTTCAACAAAGTCAGGTTATTGTTGAAGACACTTTTGCGAAAGAAGCACTTGATAAAAAACACGAGTTTTCGCTATATCGCGCTAGGAAAAATGCGCAATATCAATGTCAAAAAGAAGAAAACGATGACTTTGTCGCAAAAGCAACAGTTTTGAATCCTGAACTTGCAAAATATCAAGAAAAAACTGTTAGTATTATTTCCGAAATTGCACAGCTTTCTATGCAAATCTTAGCAGAATGTGATGAAAAAGTCACTGCCGAAAAACAACCAATTCCAGAAGACACTAAAGAATCTATTAAAGCTTCACTTGAAGAGTTTTTATCAGCAGATAATTCTTTCAAAAGAAGTGCCGCAAAAAGAAAGATACAAAAAATAATAGATGATAATGATGAGATTGATGTTAAAGACATTGTCGGAATTTTTGATGAACGTATTAGTGATATAGAGAATGCGACAAAAGATATAAAAATAACCCTAGAAATTCAAATAATTCATCAAGAAACTTCTAGTCAACAAAACTTAAATAGAAGTGTTTTCCAACTTCAACCGTATCAAATTGAAGAACTTTCCACTATTGCTCATGATGAACAAGAAGCATTATCACAACTTCCTTCTAGATTGATTACTGGTGAAGTTGATGAACAAGGAAAACTGGTCGGAAAAACATTACAACAATTTTCGACAGAAATTTTATTAATCGGTTCGCCAGTAATTGCAAAACCTGCTGGATTAGATTTGCAAGTAGTGAGAGTTTAAATAAATCTTTCATTACCACCTTGATTTATGAAACTATTGTGTGATGATTGCATATTTCGTCCAACAAAAAATCTATTGTTCGTCTGCGATATAAATTAAATCTTTTTTGTTCATATCATAGAATCCACAAGATTGAATTTTATCAAATTTCATCAATTTTTCTGTACTTTTTTTTACCAACTCATCGTATTTCTTATCATCCTTTAATTCAAGTGTTTTGATAGCTTCAAGAAAAATATCAGTCGTTTCATTAATTCATTCTTCGTTATGTAAAAAAGTATCAATTCGAATTGTATCAATTTTGTGAGTTTGTAATTCTTTTAGTTTAGAAAGGAGGTTTAGATTGTAGTTTGTATACATGAATGTTCCGTTTTTATCTTCGTAAATGATAAAAGGTTCCTTTCTTTTTTGTTCTGATAAATATAAAATTTTATTGTCAAGGCTGGTTTTTATTTTGCTATATTGGGAAAAATTCTTTAATAAATCTCATCTACTTCACATCATATAAGAATAGCCGCAAACTTGTATCTGAACCTTCATTTTATTTTTGTTATCTAATATTTTTTTAATATTACTAGAAGAAATTTCCCGTGCCAAACTAACTTCATTAATCGAATTTTTTTTATAGAAATCAAACTGTCCATAACTTACGACTAATGTTTCGGGATTGTATATTTGGTTTATTAATATTTTGTTTTCGAAAAGAATTTGGTTAACAGCGTAATCGGAATAGATAATACCATCAATGTTTTCTTTGCAAATTTTTAATAAGTACTTCTCTAACCTAACCAAGTCAGTGTCAAAGAAAAACTTATTTACCAAAATGAATACTTTTGTTTTTTTCTTTTCCTTTAATATTTTTTTAATTTCAACAAAAGATAAATCGTTCGAATTTTTAGCACTAAAAGAAGATTCCCCTACACTAATAGCATCAACTCCCTTTTTTATCAAATCTATTGCGTTAGAATAGCTACAAGGGTTAGTTAATAATTTCATTAATGAGCAAGTAAGTTCTTTTTTCCGATTATTGGAAGAATTTTATTCATTTCAGGGCCATGTTCTTTTCCAATAGCAAAAAGTCGGATAGGCATAAATAACGCTTTTCCTTTTAATCCGGTTTCTTCTTTAACTTTTTTAATTATTTCATCTGTGTTAGTTTCGTTAATTTCATGATAAGAAGATAATATATTTTTGAAGGACGATATACATTTACCATAATCTTGCTTACTAATTTGGTTTGATTCTAAAATACTATCAATTTTTGTTCTGTCGATTTTAATGAATGTTTCTTCGATTAATTCATTTAGCATGGAAGCATTGTATATTTGTTTTTTAAATGTTAAAAGAACCAAATCTGGCAAATCTGTGAAAGATAAATCTGCTTTGATAAAAGGTTTAACGAAATTAAGGAATTTTTCATCGCTCATGTTTTTAAAATATTCACCACTAATTCAATTCATTTTATTAATATCAAAAAATGCCGGTGCTTTAACAATTCTGGTTCCATCAAATCGTTCAATCAATTCGTCCATCGATAATATTTCTTTATTATCTTTTGCAGTTCATCCTAAAAGAGCAACAAAATTACGTACAGCATCAGGATAATACCCTAATGACATATAATCTCGTCCATCATCAGAACAAACAAATTGCAGCAATGTTTTATCTCTTTTAGAAAGTTTTTTTCCGTCGCTTCCAGTAACAAATGGTAAATGAGCGAAAATGGGTTCTGGAATATCTTTTCACCCTTGTTCTAAAAGAATTGGTTTTATTGCTTCTCTAATTGCGATTTGGTAAGGTGTGTTGCTTAAATGTTCTTCTCCTCTGGTAATGTGAGAAATTTCCATAATATAGTCATCGTAAACAACGGCAAAGTTGTACATTGGTATATTATTAGATTTAACAAGAACTGGATCAGTTAATGCTTCTGTAGAAACTTCCATGTGTCCCCTAATCATATCTTCTCAAATATAAACTCTGTTATCTGGCATTTTTAATCTAATAATTTTTTCAACACGATTATTTATTTTTGCTCATTCTTGATGTTTTTTAATTTCCTCTTCTGTTAAATGGAAACGAGGTGGTAATTTTTTGTTTTCTTTTTCGATTCTTATTTCATCTAATTCGTCGGATGTATGATAATCGTAATAAGCTAATCCTTTTTTTACTAACTGTTCCGCGATTGCGGTTATGGTATCGAATTTCTCGCTTTGTCGGTAGGAGATAAAATTACCATCAGGAGTTTTTTGTTGGTGAACTTTTTCTTTTCACCATTCAGGATTTGAAAAAAAGGGGGTAATTCCTGCTCACTCTTGACCTTTTACTAAAGCCATCACCCCTTCTTCAACATGACGCAATTGATCTGTATCTTCAATACGAAAAATATATTCACTATCTTCTCCTATTTTTTTAAAGTGTTGAGCAAATAAATAAGAGTATAAAGCGCTTCGCAATCCACCAATGTGAAAAAAACCCGTAGGGGAAGGGGCGAATCTAGTACGAATCTTCATATTAAAATTATATGCTTTCTTTGGACTTTTTTTATAAAAAAATGCGAGATTGAGAATTAATTTTCTTCGTCTTCTTGAATTAAAGTGGTTATTTCACTTTTGGCATCTTTAATTTCTTTTTTGCAATTTTCTAACATTTTCTTTTCATTATTATCATCTGTTGTTTCTTTTGCACTATCGATAACTTTTGATGATTTGGTAGATATTGTCCTAATTTGTTTTGTTAAACCATCTCATTTTCTAGTGAAATCATTTCATTGTTTAGTTCATTCAATAAAGTTTTTTAAAATAAGTTCATTTCATTTTTTGTATTTCTCGTCGACTTGTTTAGCGAAAAGCGCTTTTTTATCGTTTTCGAGTAAAACTTTCAATTGTAATCAAAGCATTGCAGGACATGTTAGAATAATATCGGATTTATTAGCTTTTTCGACTTCAGATTTTGCATATTCTAGTATATCAAAATATATTTTGTCGCTTGGAATAAACATAAATAAAGTTTTTCCGTATTTTTTTAAATCTTCAATCATTGCACTTAAATCATTTTCGAATTTTTTTTGATATTCTTTATCAGTGCTCTGTTTTTTCTCGATAGATTCAATTAATTTTATGTAGTTATCTTTTGGGAATTTAGCATCAATATAGTATTCCTCTTCATTAATGGTAATGATACAGTCAGGTTTTAAGTTATTAGGAAGCGTTGGCTGCATTTTATACATTTCTTTTGGAAGAATAGAACTTATTATCATTTCAAGATGTATTTCCCCGATATTTCCTCTTTGTTTTGTATTGTCGAATAAACTGCTTACTTTTTTTATTTCATCTACTGCGCTTGGAACTTTACAGACATTTTGTCCAATGTTTTCGATATTTGTTTTCAAGGAAATTTCAAAACTTTTCATTTCATCTTGTATTCTTTTTACATCAGAAATAGCTATATTGTTGGAACTGTTATCATTATTGATTTTTTCTAACTTTTCTTTCATTAATTTGTTTTCAAAAACTAATTGTTCATTTGTCTGTTTTAATGAAGCGATTGTTAGATTTGTTTGGTTTAGATTATTGTTTAAATCACTAAAAGCTTGTTGAAAATTAAATCCCGCATTGATATCTTGTGCTTGAGGAATATTAGAGGAACAACTTGTTAACGACAAACATAAAAGTAAAATAAACAAGATTAAAAATAAAACAATGATATATTTTTGTATCTTTTGAAACACTATAAAAATATTATAGCTTAGCTATAAGTTGCTGAAAATTATAATATTCTAAATATGCAAAATCATAATTATTTTATCGGAGAGGTATTAAAAAAAAATAACCTAAAAATATGTTGTTGCGAATGTTGTACGAGCGGTTTAATTTCTTCATTATTAGCAAAAATACCTGATTCTGACAAAATATTTGTTGGCGGAATTATTATAAATATGAAACAAATGTTTGATATGAAAAATTACGATACTTTTTTAAAAAACACAATGTCTACTTTCTCATCAGATATTATCATTTCCTCCTTTTATGAACAAAATAATCTTACAATAACAGTTTTGTTTGAACAAAAAAAATATGAATCAGTTACCGAACTTTCATCCAATGATAATAATCCTGAAAGTATCACAATAAAATGTATGGTTTTTTTATATGATTTGCTTGTTAAATTGAATAAGTAATATGTGGTTTTTTGTTTGTATTGATTTATTGTTATTTTTTTCTATTTCCTCCTTATTTGTTTTTCTATATTGTTATAAAGTTTATATCAACACTCAAATCTTTAAGGCGCAATGAATTAGCCGTATGTTAATATGTGCTTGAGTGTTATTTTTTCTAATTAATGTCCTTTTGTTTATACTTGTGCTGAAATTTATTGCTTGTGCGATTCTTTCCGCTCTTATTCTGGTTGAACTTATTTTGCTTTTAATTTATTATGTTTACATTATCAAAACCAACAGAACTTTAGATATTAATGATTTTGCAATAATTGATTTCGTAGCATTACAAAAGGAAAATGATGCTAAAATAGAATTGCTGAATAAAAATAATAAGAAGTGAGACGCTTTGAAGAATAGTAAAAAATACAATATTTTATTCAATCAATATGAAAAGCTTGATAATGAAATAAATTCGGTGAATAAAAAAAATTATTTTATCACTATTGAAAAAGTTATCGAATTTAATGAAACTTATGTTAGCTATTTTAACATAAAGCTAAATTATTCGTTAAAAAAATTGTCATTAATATTACTTATCAAATTGCAAAAAAGCGACATTTTAAGTTCCTAAATATTTGATTTCTTTTTGCACTGCTTGTTGAATAAATAAATCAGGTTCGTTAACTTCATTTAAAACAATACCCATAGGAACGAATTTCCCGTTGTTAATTGGAATTCTAAATGCATAAGGACCATATTCAAATGTGTACGAATAGTTTCTTTCTTCATTCGGGTTATAAGGAGATTCGGTTTTGTAAAGCAAAGTGAATGAAGCATGTTTTTTCCTCAACATTTCAGAAAAAGCCCTTCTTTCTTTTTTGTCCAAATACTCTGGTGATATTTCTAATTCTTCATAGTTTTTATTTAGATTTTGATGTTCTCACATATTTGTAATGTTAAAACCATAACAAGGAAGATTTAAAGAGAAATTATCAATATTTAACCATTTAATTACGGCATTATTTGTTGTCGGGTTCAAAGTTAAAGAAATATATGGAACTGAATTGATTGTTACTTTCCAATATTTGTCCAATACTGCTTTACTGACATAATACGAAAGTTCTTCACAATTGTTGAATATATCTCTGCTAGTTCCGGTTTTTGAATAGATTATTTTTGCATTCAATCCGTTAAATCATTGATTAGAAGACAAAACATTAGTTCCCTTAACTTTTAATAGAATATTATTGACAGAAAATGGAACAATATTTTTTTGTTGCAAATACATGTAATTTATCAAAATATCTTTTCACGTTTCCAATCCATGCATATTGTTTGCTGAATTATCGTTATATATTTTAATATCGAATTTGTATTTTTCATCAATCTGTTTAACAAGTATACTAGCATTGGTTATCATTTCTGTGTCGTCATTAACGAATACTCTTTTACTTTTAAGATTAAAGTTCAATACATCATTTCCTTCTAAATTATTAAAAGTTTTGTACTTCTGTGTCATAGTGAAATCCATATTTACGTCGGTATTGTCGTCAAAAAAACTATCAGCATTAATCGTTGTTTGCATTAACTTATATACATCATTTCTAGAAAGTTTGGAGGAGGATAATGATAAAGAAAAAATAAATAGAACCAAAGAGATAAATCCTATTAAAATCGAAGGTATTTTATGTTTAACCATACATATATATATAGCGACAAAAAAACAAAAAGTTAACTTTTTCGTTTTTTATATCAAACTTTGTTAAATGTTTAAATAGGCAAATCTTTCTTGATGAATATCTTTCTTGCAAAGTAAAGAATAATAATTCCTGCAGCGATAAATAAACTATCAAATATCGCAACAGGAATTCATTCAATATTAAACTGTCCAACAGTGGTAGTTAAATGTTCTTCAGTAATAGGGAAGAAAACACTACGATTGATTCTCATGATTGCTGGAACTGTGAAAAAGTCTTTCCCAACAATAGTTAAGATAGTAAAATATTTAAAATTTTCCATTCATTTAACACTTTCATTAATAACACTAAACTGTTGTAAAATGTTAAAAAGATAGAAAAGAATATAAACTCCGCCACACCAAACGAAATATTTATTTAATTTGTTGCAATAAGAAGAAAAGAAAGCTGCGATACTGATAAAAACGAATCCAATAACAGCTTGTTGTAATCAGTTAGCAAAATAAAAAACAATAAAGTTATCAACAGAATAAGTTTTGATGTAAGTTCAAGTATCAGGGTCTTTTGAATCGAAATATAAATAATCAAAATTAGGGTTACTAGCATATGTGATTACGTTTTGTTCTTTAAACCCAAGAATAAGCATAGGTGAAATTCCTAGGATAATAAGAATCGTTAAAAAAATAATCCAAAACTGAATTAAGAAAGTTCATCAAACCTGATTTCTAGAAGTCCGAGAACATAATATGTAAGCCAAATCTCCTCTATCAATTAAGTTAGTAATAAACTTTCCGTAAAGAATAAATAAGAGCATTAAATATAGTAACGAGGCGGTTGGAAAAAGCAAAGAGTAAATAATTAAATATACTTGCCTTGCTGTATTTATGTCGACTTTGGTATATAAACATGATAAATAAGCAGCTACAGGAATAATAAAAGCAAGTAATAAAAATAAAACCGTAAAAATAATAATGAAAATTTTATTCTGTTGCCAGCAAAATTTGAAAAATACCGGTTTAAAAAAACCATTATTAGTTATTGAAAGATTCGTTTTATTGAGTTTTAAATTATTTATTATCATTATCTGTTAAAATTTGTTTCTTAATATCTCTGAATGAATAATTGGTATCGTTTGAATAATATTTCATAAATGTTTCTTCTAATGTTTTTGAGTTTTGTTGAATATATTTAATATCGTATTTTGCGAGATATTGGGTAAGTGTGTTTGTATTTTTTTGATTAATTGTAACGAATATTTGATTCCTTTCATCGACATTTTTTAAATTTTCAAATATCTGGTTTTTTGTAGCAATAGATAAAAATTCTTGATATTGCTTCTTATCAATAAATTCGATTTTATAGTTTTTATTTTCGTCGTGACGAATGTTTTCGATTTTAGTTTCATATATCTTTTTTCCATCTTTAATAATACATACTTTATCACAAACTTTTTCAATTTCACTAAAAATGTGGCTAGATAAAAGAATGGTAGCACCTGCTGCTTTAAATTCTAAAACAAGTTTATCAAACTCTAATTGCATCAAAGGGTCTAACCCACTTGTAGGTTCGTCAAGTATTAACGTATTGGGTTTGTTCATAAAAGCGGTAACGATTGCTAGTTTTTGTTTCATACCCTTACTCATAGTCTTTACCCGACAGGAAGGATCGAAAGAAAAACGTTTAACCAATTCCTTTGCGTAATCGATATTGTCCATAGATTTAAACTTTGCCATTTGATTAATAAACTCTCAACCATTTTTAAAGTTAGGGAAAGCGATTTCTCCCGGTATATATCCCATCCCTGAATTAACGATATCGCTAAAATATCAGGGGTCAATATTATTAACTCTAATCTCTCCTTTTTCAGGTTTTTGAAATCCAAGAATGTGACGAATTGTTGTTGTTTTTCCAGCACCATTAGGACCTAATAAACCAAAGATTTCACCTCTATTTATTTGCATTGAAAAATCAAAAACACCTTTTCCATTCGAATAGTTTTTAACAAGGTTTTTTACACTAATTACGATGTCTTCTGGCATACCCATATTATAAAAAATGACTATGTTTTTGCGAAAAATATATAATCAACTAGACTATGATGAAGAATGTAAAACCAATATTCGTTATCATTTGCGGAGGAAGCGGAAGTGGAAAAACAACCGTTGCTAATCTAATTCAAGAAAGTATTCCTAAAACCGCTTCTTGTGAAGTGATATCCCTTGACTGGTTTTATTTATCAAAAGATCGAATTAAAACAACCAATTATGATTCTCCTGAAGCTATCGATTGATTTGAAGTTAGAGAAGCTATTAAATTCTTAATCGAAGAGAAGACAGAAACAAAAATCCCAATATATGATTTTATTAGCCAAACTGTTACAGAGAAAAAAACAATTAAACCTGCGGATGTTATTATTCTTGAAGGCATCTTATCTTTAACAAACGAAGATGTAAATAGATACGCTGATATAAAACTATATATTGATGTTCCAGATGATGAAAGATTAATTCGTCGTTTACTTCGAGACATCAAAACAAGAAACACTGATATTGAAAAAACAATTAAGATGTGAAGAGAAACAGTTATCGATATGCACCATGAGTATGTTGAACCAAAAAAATATATTTCAGATATTGTTATCCCTTGAGGAAATGGAAAACAAAACATGGTTCCTATAAAGGCGGTAGCTGGAGCTTTAGAATATATGATTTATTCAACAAAGAACAGAAAAAGAAATGAGATTATCGATGTCAAAACTAATGCTGTCGCTAAGAAAAAGAAACAGTATGTTCCCTCTGAAAAACTCTAAAAAGTTAACTTTTTGTTTTTTTCTCGCTATATATATATAGATACTTCTCGACGATGGCATCACTTTTTTTCAACACAAATATCGCTCAAATCCTTATGGTACAAAACTATAAAAAGTATTCTTTTTATTTTTTTTCATCTATATAAATTAATATATACACGACTATGGTTTCAATTCTAACAATTCTCCAAAACGCAAAAATCGATCCTAATAAAAGTTACTTTAATATGATCTACCACAAATATCAAAGTGCGATAGAAAAGAGTACTCTACCTTCATTAAAAAGATATCAAAACTGCGGATTAGATATTAATGACTTTGTGGTAATTAAATTATCATGTATTAGAAAATCACTTGAGTTATGAGATACAAAAACCGGAGAAGAAGGATTTGCAAAACTACTTGTCACTGTTTATTCTATTATGGTAAATAATGTTTGTAAAAATCATAGTATTGCAGCTTTATCAAGTAATCTTATTTCTTTTGATACTACTGGTTTTGAACTTAAAGAGTTCGATAATATTACTTCGAAACATGAATCAGGTAACGCAATGGATGAATATATTAATGAACAAGAAAATAATAATAAATTCGGCAATGTTCTTAAAAAAATACCAACCAAGCTACACGATGTTGCGGTTTTAAAATTCAAGGGATACAAAAACCGAGAGATTAGAGAAATTTTAAAAATCGATGATAAAAAATTAAGAAGTAAAATTAACAGTATTACAAAATACACAGGAAGATATTAATCACCTATTAAATATTGCTTTATTCTATTGAATCATAATTTTATCGCGAAATGAATATAATATTGATATTAAAGACAATACATGGCGAAGATTTCACAAGTTAAGCGACAACAAAAACAAGAAAAAAAACTTAAATTTACAACTCGTAAATACAATAGATGTTCTCGTTGCGGTCGTAGTCGTGGATATGTTGGCAAATTAGGTATTTGTCGTTGCTGTATTAAGGATTGTGCTACGAAAGGAGAAATTCCAGGATTAAAAAAATCTTCTTGATAATATCTTATGGCTGCAATATCTAATTTCATAACTTCTTTAAAAAATGCCGCTAAGGTTGGTAAGAAATCTTTTTCTATCGATTCTTCTAAAAAACTTGAAAGTATCGCAAAAATACTATTCGAAGAAGGATTTATTGAAAAATATTCAGTTATTGATGAAAAAAACAACAAGAAAACATTAACTATTACTGTTAAATTTAGAGATAAAAAACCTGTATTTACTGATATTGTTCAAATATCTAAACCAGGATTAAGAATTTACCGTAACATTGAAGAAGTACCCCACATCCTTAACGGTTTAGGAACTGCTATCCTTTCCACAAATAAAGGAATTGTTAGTGATAAGTTTGCTAGAGAAAATAATGTTGGTGGAGAGTATATCTTGAAAATTTGATAATTTTTCATGAAACAAAACGATACACTTTCTTCTGTTAAAGTCTATAAAACAGAATTAATAAAGTTTAAGTTTTTCTACAATATTAATAAATTATGAGTTAAGGTTTGTATCGCAATTTGTATTGGAATCTTATATTCTCTCGCCACTACCTTATTCGTTAAAAACACGTCTTTATATACCGGAGGAACAAGTGCCTTCTTTTTTGGTGTTGCCAGATTAACTCAAACCATTTGTTTAATGAATGGAATTAATGAATCTGCAAGTACCATTATTTATAACATTCTTTTTTGAGGTTTGTATCTTTTAATGAATATTCCCTTGTTTATTATTGCTTACAAGTTTATTGGACGTAAATTCGCAATTATTTCAATGTCATTCCTTATTGTCAATCAAGTGTGCGGTTTCCTTTTTGGTTTAATTCCTAATTTTCATATTGATATTTTTGGGAAAACTGAAAATGTGTACACTTATCTACACGAAAAATACCAAATCGATACTATAGTTCTTGATTTAAAAATCTTTCCAAATAAAGACGCCTTTAACTCTCCTGCAGATATTATGCCTTGAGACTGAGTATCAAATATTTCAGACACTAATCGTCAATATGCTAACACCATAATAAATTCAAGCTTTATAAGATCAATTTCCCTATTCGTTTATGCTATTACTTTTAGTTTTATTTCAGCAATTACATTCTCTATTCTTTTTATTTTAGGAGGAAGTAGTGGAGGAAGTGATTTTATTACGATTTGATATAGTACTAAAAAGCAAAAAGAAATTTCTAAGATCTATACTATCATCAACGGAATGTTCATGATTGTAGGAGTTATTCTTGGTTCTTATATTACTGGAGTTATTACGTGAAACCAGATAGTTAATGATTCCAAGATAGGTCATAATGTAGACTTAAATCAAATTTTTAAGTCTAACCCTTTTGCCGGAGCTGAATATTTCTTTTCCGCTAACTTGCTTGCATCCTTATGTTGAGTTGGAATTAATGGATTATTGATTGAAAGATTATTCCCGAGCTCTAAGATAGTTGAATGCGAGGTTACTTCTAAAATTATCAACATTATTGATGAAAAAATATTCCAAGCCAATGAAAAATTTTCGATCATTCCAATCGCTAGAAGAATTCCTACTGATATCAAGTTCGTTTGTTCCTATTTTGAATTCGCTCAAGTTTTAAAACAAATTAAAAGTATCGACCCTGATGCATTGGTAATTTCGAAGTTCATTTCTGATATTGATGGAACATTAGGATTGTACCGAAATAAGTTCAAAGATTAACTTTTTGTTTTTTTGTCACTATATATATATGTATGGTATTACCTAACAATATGGGCATGTATGCCGAAGAAATCGTTAATCGAACCTGTGATTATTGTTTAAATAATAACGTCAACCTTTATATCGAAAAAAGACATTTACCAATTAAAATCACCAGAAAAATTAACGAAAATACGATTTTAGGAAAACTGTTGTCCAAATCTACTGTCGACTATTTCGGTTCATATAAAAACATATTTTTTCAATTCGAAACAAAGCAAACCAATAATACATATTTTTCTTTAAGTCTTTTTAAAGAACATCAATTAAAAGCTTTGGAAAAATTTTCTAAAAATAATTCTGTAATATTTGCGATAGTTTATTTCGAAAAAAACGAGAAATTTTACATCCTAAACGCTTCCTGAATTTTGAACCAAAAAATGAATAAAATCTCGCTTGAAAAAATACAAAAAGAATGTGAAGAAATTAACATGATTTACCCAGGAATTTTAGATATCGAATTTTTTAAAAAATACCTAGAAAAAGTGCTATAGATAAATATAATTTACCTATGTTGGAGAAAAATATTATTGAATTTAAAGATGTAGTGTTTGGATACACTCCAAAAATGATCAATATAAACCACGTTACTTTTTCAATAAAAGAAGGAGAATATGTTTGCGTTATTGGGCACAATGGAAGCGGTAAATCTACAATATCAAAATTACTTTCCGGATTAATCTTTCCTAATAGCGGTAAAATCGTTGTTTGCGGCGATGAAATAAATAACTCTAATCTTAGCCAATTACACAATAATATTGGTATTATTTTCCAAAACCCAGATAATCAATTTGTCGGATTGACTGTGGAAGATGATATTGCTTTCGGATTAGAAAATCATATGATTCCGGAAAAACTAATGCAAAAAACTATCGATTTAGTATGTGAGGCTGTCGGAATGAGCGATTATAAAACCACCCCTCCTTCTGAATTATCAGGCGGACAAAAACAAAGAGTAGCTATCGCCAGTGCGATTGCGGCGAATCCTAAAATCCTTATTTTCGATGAATCTACCGCTATGTTAGATCCTTACGCGAAAGAAAATCTAAAAAACTTAATGTATGATTTAAAGAAAAAATATAACAAAACTATTTTATCTGTAACTCATGATATGGAAGAGGTGACTAAGGCTGATAAAGTAATCATTATGTCCAAAGGAGAAATTATCAAGATAGGTAGTCCTATGGAAATTTTTACAGACCGAGAATTCTTATTAAAAGTAAGACTGGATGTTCCTTATATCACAAACCTTTGTTTCTCTTTAATGAAAAATGGAATTGATGTTCCTTTGTGTCACTCTGTTGAACAATTAGTTGATGAAATATGAAAAAGACAAAAATAACCAAAACCACCCCCCAACAAAATCCCCCAGCTTCCCCTGTTGCCTCTCATATTGATAACAATGTCGCGTTAGAATTAAAAGATTTCTCTATTTATTTCGATAAGAAACCATTCCTTTCTAATCTAAACTATAAATTCGAAAAAGGAAAAATTCATTACATCGTAGGACCTAGTGGAGCAGGAAAAACCGTTCTTATTACTCATTTTAATGGTTTGATGATTAGTAAATACGGTTCCGTCAATGTCTTTAACACTCCTATCATCATAAAGAAAAATAAAATCAAAAATGTTAAATATATCCGAAACAAAATCGGGATGGTTTTCCAATTCGCTGAGTATCAATTATTTAAAAAAACAATTCTTAAAGATATTATTTTCGGTCCAATGAATTTCGGTGTCAAGAAAGAGGAAGCCATAAATAGAGCAAAAAAATATATTAATCTTGTTGGTTTAGATGAATCCTTTCTTCCAAGAGACCCTTTTGGATTAAGTGGTGGACAAAAAAGAAGAGTTGCGGTTGCCGGTATTTTAGCTATTGAACCTGAAATTTTAATTTTTGATGAACCTACTGCTGGATTGGATCCAAATGGTGAAAAGGAATTTCTTACTATTTTCAAAACTTTAAAAGAAATGGGTAAAACCATCATCATCGTTACCCATTCTATGAACCTAGCAATTGAGGTTGCTGATAATCTTATCGTGGTCGCTGATGGAAAAATTGTTCGTGACGGTGATATTTATGAAATTTTCGCTGATAAAGAATTGGTTGAAAAAACAAACCTTTCTACCCCTTTAATATTCCGAACTATTGAAGCATTAGTTAAAAAAAATAAAATATATAACACCTTATTTGATTTAAGACCAAAAACTATTGATGAACTAACCCTATACATATCCAAAATTAGAAAAGATGATAAAAGAAAATAAACTAAACTATTTCGCGAGAATGAACCCGATTGTCAAGTTATTCTTTGTTATTTTTTATATTATCCTTATCTTTCTTGTCCACTCCTTATTACTTAACATAGTTATCTTTGCTTTCCTTTTTATTCTGTGACTTTTCACTAAGCCTCAAAGATCTCAACTTAAATTTATTTTAATTACCATAATCCTGATTTTTACCCTTATCTTTGCTTTGAACTGGATGATGGTGAAAGCACCGACGATTTCGATTGTAGATGAAAAAAATATCGATTTCTGATTCAGACCTGCAAATGGTTTTGATTTTAAACAATTCGATAATACTCCATTATCATATATTGTCACTCCTAACTGAGGTTTAAGCTGAGACTGAACAGATTATCAATTTGCTCCTGTTCACAATATTAATCAAGCTAATGAAGCGGTAAAAAACTTAATGCAAACACAACCGGATTTGTTCCATAAATATGCTAAAAATATTGTTGTCGGAGTTATGTATAACAATGAATTTCACTTCAAATGTTTAATGTACACTTCTAGATGATATTCATTAAGTTTGGATAATATCCTTTATGCAATCAATATTACCTTTAAGATTTCATTAATGATTATCGTTGTAACATTATGAATCTCCAATACTGATAATGTCCAGTTAACATATTCTATATATCACCTTCTTCTTCCTTTAAGGGTGTTTAAGGCTCCTGTTAAAGAGTGAAGTATGATTATTACCCTTTCAATTCGTTTTGTTCCTTCTTTATCGGAAGAATCAAAGAGAATATTAAATGCTCAAGCAAGTAGAGGAGTCGATTATGGCAATGGTAATTTTACAGATAAAATAAAAGCGCTTTCTTCATTGATTATTCCTATGTTTACTATCGCCTTTATTAAATCTAATGATCTTTCTAATGCGATGGATGCAAGAAACTATTATCCGAACACTATTTCGACAAAATACCGAAAATATAAAATAAGATTTTCTGATGCCGCTTTCTTGTTCTTTACCCTATTCTTATGATCTTTCATTCTAACTCTTTCTTATTTTAAAATTCTTGTTTCTTATGCTGGAATTATTGATGTCTACTTTCTTTATGGAAAATTTTAATTATAGATTAACTATTTCATATGACGGAACTTTATTCTTCGGTTGAGCAAAACAACCAGGATTACGAACCGTTCAAGGAATTATGGAAGAAAAGATTTCCACTATTTGTAATGAAAAAATCCACTTAAATGCTAGTGGGAGAACCGACAAATATGTTCACGCTTTAAATCAAGTCCTTAATTTCAAAACTAAAAAACAATTCAAACCTAAAGAATTAAAAAAAATATTAAACAATATCATCGACAAAGATATTTATGTCAAAGAAGTTACGATTGTTGATAATGATTTTCATGCAAGATTCAGTGCATTGAATAAAACATACAAATATGTAATAAATACGAAATATGATGTGTTTCAACGAAATTATTCTTTATATTTAAATTACGATATTGATATCAAAAAAATAAAAAAACTTGCTAATTTTTTTTTAAACGAACATGATTTTTCTTCTTTTAGCACTTCCTCTTTAAAAGATAATGTAAGAACCATTAATTGAATTAAGATAAAAAAGCAAAAAGACTTGATTATCATTTTGATAAATGCCAATGGTTTTTTACGCAGTATGGTAAGAATGATTGTCGCATCCTTATTGCATGATGATGAAGAGAAAATTAAAACATTGCTATCAAATCCGGGAAAAGGAAAAAGCATCGAAAAGGTTTATGGATGTGGTTTATATTTACTTAAAGTTAATTACAAATAAATAATTAAACAGAAGTTGTTTTTTTCATTTTATTTTTAAAGATAGCTTTCATTTTTGCTGCCTCTTTTGATTTTTCCATTCTTCTTAAGCCTGGACGAAGATAGTATTGATGTTTCATCATATCTTTCTTAGTTTCATTGTTAATATAACCGAAACGTTTTAAAGATTCATTGAAGTCTTTTTTTCCTACCTTGATATTAGCCATGTAATTATTATATTTTTTTTTTAATTTTTGACTAAAAGAAACAATCATCCGGTTTATCGCCTCTAAATCAGGAAAGTAATTTTGCAGTTTTTTTCTTTAACTTTATTTCGATTTTAGTCTATAAAAATATATAATGTTTTTATACATTTTACAAGTGAAAAAGATAATATTTTGTGACATCGATGATACTTTGGCAAAAAGAATGCGAAAGATTTCAAAAAAGAATATAGAAGCGATTAAAGAATATACAAAACGAGGTGGTAAATTCATTATGGCCACAGGAAGAAGTATTGTTAGTGCATATCGTTTTCAAGAACAAATTAATGAAGCAATCGGAAAAGAAGAAGAATTTTTAATATG
Organism: Mycoplasmataceae bacterium; assembly: GCA_031282725.1. Lineage (GTDB taxonomy): Bacteria > Bacillota_I > Bacilli_A > Mycoplasmatales > Mycoplasmoidaceae > Malacoplasma_A. The sequence goes on along the minus strand of JAITDD010000050.1, from coordinate 54,381 downwards.
TTCCACAGGAGGATACATTGTTGATAAAAAAAATAAAATCATCATCAAACATTTAATCCCTAATGATGTTGCTTGAAGAATATTTGAATTAGCCAAAAGAAATGATTTATGATGCCTTTTTTATACAGAAGAGGCCAATGATAAAAGAGGAGTTTATGCAAAAAGTATTTGATTCTGATGAATTTTAAAAATGTTTAAAAACTTAAATGTTTTAAAAATTCGAGACAACACCAATCTTACAAGTTTCAAAATTATTATCTCTTCTTTCATTCCAAGCAAAGTAAGAAGTTTTGTTGACATCCTTAACGAAAAATTTGCCAATCAAGTTTCTTTTACTTTAACGAACAAACTAGTAATTGAAATTAATGCTTTCGGAATCAATAAAGCTAGTGCTGCTAGTGAGATTATGAAACATGAAGGGGTATGTAAAGAAGATGTTGCTGCGATCGGGGATAGTGGTAACGATATTAATCTTTTTGACATTGTATCTTTACCTATCGCTATTAAGACAAAAAATGAACTTGTGAAGCAACACTCTATGTACCACGTTAAAAGCTTTAAAAATGGCGTCGCTATCGCTATCAACGATTACATCCTAAATGAATAGTTTTAAATTTTCTAGCCGAATTGTAGAAATAATTGAAAAAATCGAAAAGAAAAACTCGATTATTGTTGATGTAGGTTGTGATCATTGCTACACGTCAATAAAAGCCTTGGTAGAAAAAAAGGCGAAATTTGCTTACAATATTGATGTGAACGAAAAACCATTATTATCTGGAATAAAAAATATAAAGAAGTTTAATCTAGAAAAGAAAACAAAAAATATTATCGCCAACGGCTTGGATACGAATGAAATAAAAAAAACTGTCAATTACTGCATTATTAGTGGAATGGGCGGAAAAACTATCTGCGAAATAATCCAAAATAAAAACAAGAAAATTAAAATCAAAAACTATATTCTTGTCCCTAATAATAATGAATATCAATTACGTCTTTTGCTTAAAAAAAACGGTTGAGCGGAAAAAACTTTTTTTATTGTAGAAGATAATGTAATCTATCAAATCGTTTGTGTAAGTTTAAAAAAGAAAAAAGGCTATCTAATTCCGGATGATGAATACTCTTTATGAACTGGAAACAGCGTTTTAAACAAGAATAAAGAAAAGTTTGTATCTAATCTTATTGATAAATACACAAAGATAGAAAAAAAAGCTAATTTAAACAAATACGATTCTTTTATCGAAATGTTAAAACAAAATATTAATCGTTAATGTGTTTAATGGTTTTTAATATTTTAAACATTCCAGTGAAATAAAGAATTACAGCAAGCCAGTTTACAATTAAAGAAAGAACATTGATATAAAGAACATTGTAACCATTAATTTCGAATGACAAACTTTTCTCACTTAAAATACCGTGATAGAAAAGAACATAGGCAATAATATAAAAAATAATGAAAAAGAATTTGATAAAGAATATCGAAACCAAAATTCGACGAGAACTTAAAAGCTTACTCACACCACTTTTTTTACACAAAATCTTAATAATGAAAAGAGAAATAAAAGAACCTAATGATAATACGATGTTCACAATTCAAATTAAGTTTCGTACATCTCCATATATATCAATAACAAAAGGTGCGATATAAAATATTAAAGAAAAAATAGTAAAAAACTTTAATCAAGATATTATTTTTGTTTTTTTGTTTTGTTCTATCATAATTATTTTATAAGTCTGTTTCTTCTTTTTTTAACAATAACAAAAGTAACTAAACTTCCCACGAAAACAACACATGCAGCTGAAAGGAAAATAATAAATTTATAATCAGCCTCTCTTTCTATGGAAGCAAATTTATTGTTAATATAATCATCATATAAAGAGATATTATTTCTACTAAATACTTCATAAGAATGTATAGCATACGCACTGCGTTTATCACCGTTTCCGCCTCATAATATCCCCATAACCTTTCCTTGTTTGTTTATTCCAACAGAACCACTACATCCTCCGCCCATAGCTACTAAGTTAGGATCGCGAGAATATGTATCATATGCATGGGCTGAAGCATATATATCTGTAGAAATTTCGTGGTTATCTCGTTTTTCTATTGCTTCGATAACGTCGCATCCATAATAGAAAGAAGGATTATCGTACATATCACTAGGATTAGAATCTTTATAATAAGATGGAACTAAAGGGTATCCCCCAACATATATTTTGTCGTTTGTTTTAACACTTTCTTCTGAAATGATTCCGTTAAATAAAAAATTATTGTGTGAATCAGCAAAAGTATTTAATCTATCCAATCTGTTTTTTAAGAATGTATCATTAGAAGTGAGATTAAATGTAACTTCAAGAATTGCAACATCATACCCATACAACGTTTTTCCATCCTTTTCATAGCTTGCATTGTGTCATTCAGGGTATGTTTCAAAGATTCGGTAAGTTTCAGAGATTTCGCTTCCCTCTTTAGGCAATGTATCAGATTTTGCATAAGAGTATCCAACGACCTTTTTCATTGCATCAGAAACATGCCAGTTAGTGAATAAAAGGTATGAATAATTAGATTTTTCTTTTTCGTGTTTAAATAATCAACCGGTTCCAACTACATCACCTTGGGTAATATAATTACTACTTCCTAAAAGACTGAAGGTTCGATCATATATAAATTGGTATAATTCTTGTTCAGTATACTCTTCTTCCGTTGAATCTTTTAATCATGCTTTAGTTTGCATATTGACAATATCAGTTTGCAAAAGAGAAACAAAAGTTAAAGAAACAGATAAAAGTTTTAAAAAAACAAACATACGCTAATATTTATGTTATATAATTTTATATGATTATTAGCGGTTTTTATGACGAAAGAAGAAAAAATCGAGAAGATTAAAAAAGTTATTAAAAAATTACGTGTCTATTTAGAAGATGATGGTGGAGATATGGAACTTTCCTCTTTTTCTTCTAAAGATAACGAATTAATTATTCGAATAAAAGGCGCTTGTGTTAATTGTCCTTATATCGAACAAACATTTGATAAGAATATTAAAGAATTGCTGCTTCTTGAAATCCCTTTTTTGAAAAAAGTAACTTTTATTTATTAAATATATAATTAAACCTATATGAGTATCCTCGATAATATTTTCGAAAAAGATAAAGAAAAAAAAGAAGTAAAATCAGCAAAAACGTTGGCTCATAACATCTCTGATCCTAAAAAAATAAAGATTGTTCAAACAAAAAAAATAGAGTTAGATAAACCTGCATCAAAAACCCAAAAATTAGAATTAGAACAAAAAAAAGTTTTAAAAGAACAAACTAAACAAATTAAGTTAGAAGAAAAAGAAAAGAAAGCAATAACAGAAAATGTAGTGTTATCACAAGAACAAAAAACAAAAGAGCCCACAAAAAAAGTGGAAGAAAAAAAAGCTGTTGTCAAAACTGTTGATGTAGTTGAAGAACTTGGATATTTCGAATTACATCCAGGAACTTTTTGATTCATAATCCTTATTGTAATTGCTTTATTATTTGGATTAGGATTTGGTTTCGGTTACTTAATAGTTAACGTTGCTAATTAAAAATATTTTTCTTTTTATTTTTAATATTTCCTTTTATTGCAAAATAATTCTTTTCCATTTCATTCTTTAAAGTTTCGGAAAAATAATCAATATTGTTCATGTGAAAATCAAAAGGCTTCTTTGGTTTTAAGAAATTAACATAGATTGGTCCTTTGCATTTGTTCTTACTGTTCTTATTCATTCTTCCTAAGGTTCCGTAGATAACAACTGGTTGGATATAAATCATATTATCGAAAGCTATTTTAAATGCGCCAGATTTAAACTCACCAAATTCATCTTCGCTTATTCTTGTACCTTCTGGAGAAAGAACTATTGATGTTTTTTGTTTAATTAGATTATTTTGAGTATTATAAAGTTGAAACTGTTGGCGAATATTATCTCTATCAATATAAACTGTATCTATTAAAGCAAGGATATTACGAAATAATTTAACCCTAACAACTTCTTTCTTCACAACGATAACAAAACGAAAGTTACCGTTATTTTCTCGATAATTCTTAATTAACAGTTTTGCCATAATGATACCGTCCAAATTTGATTTATGATTGAACACGATTAAAGAAGGAGAATTGGAAAGGAATTGAAGATTATTATCAACGATTTTAATTCTAAAAGCAAAAAAGATTCGATTAATTAATTTTTCGATTCAAATATATCTTTGCTCAACAAAATAGTTTTTTTTCCCAGATAAATATTTTTTCGCTCTTCCATTTGCTAAAAAGAGATTTCAAAAGAAACTAATAGCAACAAAAAAGATCGCAAGAACATATCCAATTCATCCTAAAATATATAATAACTTTTTCTTCATTTTATTGTATGGCGCGCCTGATACGATTCGAACGTACGACCACAGGCTTAGAAGGCATGTGCTCTATCCAACTGAGCTACAGGCGCATAAATAAATTATAAACTATTTCTTTTTAGCTTTACTTACTTTTGCTTTTTTAGCTGCTGGTTTAGCTTTCGCAACAACTGGAGCTTTTTTAGAAACTGCGGGTTTTGCTTTAGCTTTTCCTTTTACGGCATTAGAAGCTGGTTTTTTATTTTGTAAAGATGCTAATTTATCGTTAATCTTTTTTTCGACAACTTTTGCTTTTGGATCTTTCTTATCAACAAGTTCAGAATTTGTTGGTTTTAAAACATTAGTAAAATTTTTTTTGATGTTCTTAACGATACTAACTTCGCTTGGTTTTTTGATTGATTTTGTGGATTTGGAAATTGCCATAATGAGAAAATTATATACATCGATTCTATTTTTTAATAAAAATAAGTTTTTCTTTTCAATGATTGTTTGCATATTTTTTATCATTTTCGTCCTTTATTTCACCAAAAACATAGAAGTCTTCCAATATCAAAGTCCAATCTAAAAGCTAAAATTTAGTTAAAATATTTAAAAATATAATTTTTAAATGGATAAGGTAAAAAAGTTTTTTACCAAAATTAATTTATTTTTGGAACATGAAATCGATAATATCGAAGAATTGAAAACTATTAATGCTAAACAAGAAAATAATATATGTTATTGTGAATTCGTCTTTTCTTGCATTCCTACCATTCAAACGCTTGTTGAAATCCGAAAAAAGTTTGTTAACCATCAATATAGTAATAATTTAGAATATTCCTTCACTTTTTTAAACCAAGCAAACATTTTTAACAGAATCGAACAATTACTTTTTTACAATCTCGATGACGCTAAAAATGATTCATATGATTTCTTTTATTCCCAAAATGAAGCGAAAATAATTTTAGGAAACAAAAACACATTCCTTAAATTTAAAAATATTGAAAATAAAATGTTAAACAATATCAAAATATTTAATCTTAATTTTCTATCTTTAAAGATCGAATTTATTGAGCAAAAAATCCTTTCTCAAGAAGAGTTTAAAAAAATAACTTCTAGTGAAAAACCGATTGTTGTTGAATCTTTTAATGATGATTATGGAAGTATGAACATTGTACGAACCAATAAAATAACAAAATACTGCGATTTAGAACAACCTGATGCCTCTTCTCCTTCCTATAATCCTAACGAAAAAAGGAAATACTATGTAATTTATGGTTTGCTTTTTAAAATAGAACCTCCAGAAAACGGAAAAGGACCTTGAAAATTCTATATAAATAACGACGACGAATCTTTTACTTTTATTGTTTATCCTACCAAAGAATCTGATTCTTCTCAACCTTCTTTCAATGGATTTGTCAAACCAAACAATCTACCTGTTCAATATTTATCTTCTTTAAAACCTTTTACATACATTTATGTCTCAGGATCTTGATATGTAAAAAATAATTTCGTAACTTTCTCTGCTAACAAAATAATGGTTGATCACACCAAAAAATATGGTCATAAAAAAGATGAAGCAGAAAAACCGCGAATCGAAGTTTTAAATCACACAAAGTTCAGTGCTTTCGATGGTTTAAATTCGAGTAAAGAAATCATTAAATATTATCAAGATTCAAACGTTAATTGTTGTGGAATATGTGATCGAAAAAATATCCAATCATTTCCAACTATCGATCAAAGCATAGACAAGAGTGATTTTAAAGCTTTATATGGTTTTGAAGTCGGATTTTTACCTGACATAGTCGAATGTGCTATTAATGCCGAAAATTGCGAAGAGGAAATTTCTTCTTGCGAATATGTAGTTTTCGATTTAGAAACCACAAGTCTTTTTAATGAAGAAGGTGAAATAATTGAGTTTGGTGGTGTCAAAATTAAAAACGGAGCTAAAATTGATTCATTAGATATTCTGATAAAACCCTCAAAACCAGTCTCCGCATTTACCGAAAAATTAACCCACATTACAAATGATATGTTAAAAGATAAAAAACCTTTTTCAGAAGTTTGTGATCAAATACTTAAATGAATTGGTAACGATGTTCTTATTGCTCACAATGGTATTGATTTTGATATTCGCTTCTTAAATAAAAAACTAATCCAATTAAATAAAAAACCTTTATCCAACCCATTAATTGATACAATGCAAGTTTCTAAATCTATTAACCCAGATTATGCTAAACATCGTCTTGGTTATATCTGTAAAAACTTTAAAATTCCTTATGACGAAACGATTGCTCATAGGGGAGATTTTGATGCCGAAGTTCTAAGTAAAGTCTGATTCAATTTTATAAAAACTTTAAATAAGATGAATATTTTTAAAATCAATGAAATAAATAAAGGTTTAAATAATGATTTCTTATATAAAAAACAATTCCCAAAATATTGCAATATATATGCGAAAAATAAAACTGGTTTAAAAACTTTATACAAATTAGTTTCTCTCGCTTTGCAACAACAAAGATATGGTGATAAGGATGATTGAAGACCAACCCTTTTTATCGAACAAATAAACCAAAACCGATCCGATATTTTTGTCTGTTCTAACCCTTATGAAGGAGATATTTGAGACATTGCTTTAAATGGAACCATTGCTCAATTAGAAAAAGCTATTGAATTTTATGATTACATCTTTGTAGCACCCACTCACAATATCCGTAATTACATATCGTTAGAACAATTCAGTGAAACATTAGTTCAAGAAATAATCAAAAAAATTATTCAAATTGCAAAAAAGAAAAATAAAAAAGTAATCGCGACAAGTAATATGTATTATTTGTATGATGATATGCACGAAGCATACAATGTTTTTATCCACAATAAATTAGTAGGAGGAAACTTCCACAGATTCTTCGAAAGAAATGAAAAAGAGAAAGGGTGAAAACAACCTTATTTTCATAATTTAACGACACAAGAAATGAAACAATGTTTTTCTTTTTTACAAGACCCTTCCTTAATTGATGAGATTGTTATTGAAAATACTTACGAATTCGCTAATAATTTCGAAAAAAATAAAATTATGATTAATGGCCTTTTTGTTCCAGAAGAGGATAATGTTGAAAACAAACTTCGTAATTTATGTTATGCGACTTTAAAGGAAAAATATGGTGAAAATGTTAATCCTAAAATTGTTGAAAGATTAGAAAATGAACTTAAAATTATTATCGGAAAAGGTTATAGTGTTATTTATTGGATTTCTTACGAATTAGTTAAAAACTCGAATGAAAACGGATACTATGTTGGTTCAAGAGGATCTGTTGGTTCTTCCTTTGCTGCATTTTGTGCTAAAATAAGTGAAGTTAACGCCTTAGAACCTCATTATCGTTGTCCTTCTTGTAGACATCACGAATTCTATGAAAATATCGATGAAGATGGTTTTGATATTCCTTTAAAAAAATGTCCTATATGCGGATGTGATATGATAGGAGATGGGCACAATATCCCCTTTGAATCTTTCTTAGGAACAGAAGGGGCGCCTAAAGTCCCTGATATTGATCTAAATTTTAGTGGTATCTATCAACCTCAAGCCCACCGTTTTATTCTGGAAAAATTCGGTCAATTCCATGCTTTTAGAGCAGGAACCATCCAAACTTTGGCGGAAAAGAAAACTCAAAAATTAGTAATGGACTATTATGAGATGATGGATGAAATAAACCAAGTCGAGAAAAAACGAACTCTCGCTGACACATTATGACTTTCTCGACATCTTGTTGATTGTAAATCATCGGATGGAGAGCATGCTGGTGGAATTGTTGTGGTGCCTAAAAAATATGAGATTGAAGATTTTTGTCCTATGCAATGAAATAGAGATGTAAAAAAAATGGAAAATCATATATACGACGAATGCTATTTTACCACCCATTTCGATTTTCATGCGATTCACGACAATATTCTTAAATTTGATATTCTTGGACACGATTTCCCTACTCTTTTCAAATCAATGCTAAAAACTACCAAAATCGACCCATCGATAATTAACTATAACGATACCAAAGTCATTTCTTTATTCCGAAATCTTGATGAACTTAAAATAAAACCCGAACAAATATTAGGAATAGAATTAGGAACTATCGCAATTCCAGAATGTTCCACTGGATTTACTTTGGGAATGATTAAAGAATCTAAACCTTCTTGTTTTGGTGATTTAATTCGAATAAGTGGACTAAGTCATGGAACTGACGTTTGAAACGGAAATGCTCGTGATCTTGTTTTAAATGAGGGAAAGAAATTAAGAGATGTTGTTTCATTCCGAGAAGATATGCTAAGTTTTTTAGCAAAGAATAATGTAAATAAAGATGATGCTTTCAAATTTGCTGAACTAGTCCGAAAAGGAAATCAAGTAAAAAAAGCAAAAGACTACCAAGCTCTTGTTAAAAAATTACAAGAATGCAATGTTCCCCAATGATATATTGATTCTTGTAGCAAGATCAAATATCTTTTCCCCAAAGCACATGCAACTGCTTATATGACTGCTAGTTATATTTGTGCTTGATTTAAAATATATTATCCTATTGATTTCTATGCTGCTTACTTCTCTAATAAGATTGCCAGATTCGATATCGCCAATATTGTTAAAGGGTCTGATGCTATTCGTCACGCTCACCAAGCTTTAATTTTGAAACAAAAAGTCGAAAAGAAACTTAGTGTTGAGGAAGAGGAATTATTAGATCTATATTTAACAACTATTGAAGCTTGCGAAAGAGGAATTAAATTTATTAAAGTTGATATTATGAAAAGTGCGATGTCGGAATTTATTATTAATCGTGAAGAAAATTCGTTACTAATCCCTTTAACCTGTGTCAAGTCACTAGGAGAAGAAGTTGCAAAAAGTGTTATTGAAGCACGAAGTATTAAGCCTTTTACTGATGTTGATGACATTAGAGAAAGAACTAAATTAAATAAGAACCATATTAAAGAACTTACTGAGTTAGGAAGTTTCGATCACCTAGATAAATCTAGTCAAATTTCATTATTAGATTTCTTCGATAATTAAGAAACCGACCACTTTTTAATTTTTTTTATATATAACACTATTAGATAATGTTAATAAGTAAACTTTTAAAGTTGTCCTTACTTCCTCTTGCAGCCACTTCTTTGGTTTTCCCAATTAGCTGTTCAAAAGGTACGCCTGCAAACTCTAGCAACGACAAACCTAATACTCCTGTTGTTCCGGATGACAATGGTGGAAACGATAGTGACAAACCTAATAAAATCGAAAACAATAAAGCTGTTAACCAAAGTATTTTCTTAAAAAATGATGTTGATATCAAAATTTCTTCCTACTATATTGAATTTACAAAATGAATGGAACAAAACAGAATTAACCCATACATTCTTCCTCAACAAGAAACATTAAACTATTTTATTCAATCTTATTCTTCTTATAAACAAACAAACCCCACTTCTTCTTTACAAGACTTCTTAGACTTTAAAGAACAAAACATTTCTTGAGCTAAAAACACATTTGTAGTTAAAGCTAGTTACGCAAATATGTATGGAGATACCGCTTATACCCTTGATGAAAAATCAAATATTAAAAACGCTGAACATGTTTTTAAAGCTATTAATTCCAATTTATCGTGAACAAACCAAACTTATTCTGTTCCTGATGAGGATATTGATGCTTATTTTTCTTTATTATTAAAAGACAAACCGCAAGCAATTACTTCTTTGGTTTCTTATTTTGATAAACTTATTTCTAAACAAAAGGATAATAATCTTAAAAATATTTTTACCTCATGAAGAAATATTATTGAGAAAGAAACTTTATTCTCTTTTGATAAAAATATCGTTTACAATGAAATCGAGAATTTTTTCTCCGCATTCTTTCCTAAAAGCGATTATATAAATTCTATCCTTAACCAAGAGCAATTAAAAAATTTAAAAGTCTTAATTTCTCCAACCTCTTCCACTATTTCTGGAATCGTTGACCAATATTTACCTTCTTTAGTTGATTTATTAAAAAATAATGTTCCTTCCGCTGCTTCTATTATTGCTGCCTTAGGAAATTTAATTCAAAAAGCTGTTTCTTACAATTTAAGTGATAAATATCAAGCTATATTCGTTGTTGATGCTGTTGCTGCGTTAATTAAATCGTTTGTTCCTGAATATGCCGAACCTATATTTGTTACTCAAGATATGTTAGATTTGATCATTCTAAATGACAATAATGTTGATAAAACCAATAAATTAATGGTTCCTTGATTGCAATATATCAATACACTTATTGATTCTGAATCGGAATTACATTCCACAATTAATTTATTAGTAATCTATATTCTATATTTCGATAAAACTATCCCTCAACAAATTATCCAATCCATTTACGACTATTTAAGTTCTGAAGCTGACAAGATTGTTAATGGCGAATTCTTAAAACTTCTTGAATTCAGAGTTCTTAAAATTGCTCTTTCTTACCTTGCTGGTTCTTGTGATGGTTCTTATATTAACCAATGTGGTTCTGATGCTGATTATGGATACAGACTTTCAAAAGATCCTTCTTACTCACCAACCGCTAATTGATCTGAAGTTTCTGAAGGAGATATTATGTATGAGGCAAGTGGATTTAACTATGTAGTTGGTCATGTTGCTATGATTGATGGAGTTTTCTATGATATCGCTCACAATAAATTCTATGTAAAAACTATTGATGCTGTTAACCCTTCAATCTATCCTTCTCTTCTAGACCAAAATAGAGTAGAAGATAACGAATGTCACTTATTACATGTTAAAGGAGCTACAAAAGATCAAAAACAAGCCGCTGCTAATTTCGATATTTCTCAAATTGGACACAAATATGAAATCAAACTTACAGAAACTCCTGACTTAGAAAAAGTTAAATCTAATACAGAAAGTTGATACTGTTCTGAACTTGTTAACTATTCTTACCATACTCAAGGAATTGACCTTATTAACTATGATTTTGCCAACCAATTTAGAAAAGGTGACATTGCATCTACTATTACTTATATCTTAGGTTTATTAGATGGAAGTATTTCTTACACTCAATTGCCAAAAGATTGTGACTTAATTGATATTCTCGGCATGGCTGTTGGTGCTGTTACCCCAAGAGAAGTAGATGCTTCTAACAAGTTAACACAATACATATAGTTATTGTTTCTTCCTGTAAAAGGAGCATCCGACAATTCCCAGACAGAAAGTTATTGTTAATCCTGTTGTATATTCTCAATTATAAATATTTTTAAAAAACAAACTAAAAATCAAAGGAACCAAAATTAGAATATATTTCAGAATTGCCAAAAAAATAAAACTAAAAACATTTCTCTTTACACCATATTCCTTTTTCACAAGAATTTGAGCAGAATAATAATGAAAGAAGATTCATAAAAAACTGAAAGGAAGGAATATTAAAGCAGAACAAAAAAAACTAAGATTAAAAAAGAATATTAAAACACTCCCAATAATCAAAGATAAAGAATTTAAAACGATTGTATAAAAAATAAGTATAAAAATATAGAAGTTATTTTTTTTAATATTATTCACAAAATATGGCGCGCCAGAAAGGAGTCGAACCCATAACCTTTTGATTCGTAGTCAAATGCTCTATCCAGTTGAGCTACTAGCGCATAGGATAATTATATTTTTAACAAAAATTGAATCTGAAAAACTATTTTCCCGGACTTGCTAAATTTATATAGGAATAGTAATGGTGCCATTAACAAGAATCGAACTTGTGATAATGCCTTACCAAGGCATCGGTATACCACTTGCCTATAATGGCTTACCTAAATTATAATTATCCGCTTTTTCCTGACATCGAAATCGCAAATTAGATAAGATTTATATATAATTATTCATATATGGCTAAGTATGAAATTATTTTATTAGTTAAAGGTTCTTTGGATGAATCTGTTGCTTTAAAAAATATTGACAACCTAATTAGCTTAATAAAAAAAGAAAAAGCTTATTCTTTAGACAAAACAACTCTTGGAAAAAGAGAATTAGCTTACAAAATTAAAAACGAAACTTCTGCTCATTACTTTATTTTCTCTCTTGAAACGGAAGATGCTAAACTAATCAAAGAATTTAATCGTCTCTCTCTTTTGAATGATAGTGTTCTTCGTATTCTTGTTACTAATATTGAAAAAGCATATGGATATAAAGCTTCTATCAATAAAAACAAAGTTGAGAAAGCTAAAACAACTCGTACTCGTTATGAAAAGGATAAAGCATTATATGGTAAAACTAAAGTTAAATCTGACGAAATCGAACTCGATAATGTTTCTGAAGATGACAATGTAGATATCGAAAATGAATAAAGTATTTGTCATCGGTGGTATTGTTGCAGACCCAACCATCAAAGTTATGAACTCTGGTTCTAATTTTGCATCATTTACTATTGCTACTAATGATAACCTTTCAAAAGACAAAACATATTTTTTCCCAGTTGTTTGTTTTGGAGATGCTGCTAACTTTGTTGGCAAATTTGTTAAAAAAGGAAACCAGGTTGTCGTTGATGGAAGATTAACAAGAAGAAGCTATGTTGACAAAGAAGGAAAAAATATATTCGTTGTTGAAATTGTTGCCGAAAAAATTAATTTCTTATCTTCTGGAAACTCTTCTAAATCCGCTGACGCTAACCCAATTCTCAATTCCGCATTCAATGATCTTAAATCAAATAAAACCGCAAATCCTGCTTCAGAAGACAACGATGAACTTTCTTTTCTAGACGAAGGCAAAAATTAATATAATTATCATATGGCTACTCCAACTAAAAGACCGCAATATAAAGTTAAATGCTATATGTGTTTAAGCGGAAAACTTAATATTGACTATAAAGCTGCTGATTTATTACGTCGTTTTTTATTACCTAATGGAAAGATTAAACCTCGTCGATTAAGTAACTTATGTGCCAAGCATCAAAGAATGGTTTCTAATGCTATCAAGAAAGCTAGATTCTTAGCTCTTCTTCCTTTCGTTATTAATGACACCGATACACGTAGATAATCGTATATAACCTTATACAATTAAACTTGTCTTTCTTCTTTATCTTTTATTTTTAAAATATCCAAAGAATTAAATAAATCTGTTTTTATTTGAGCAAAGTTTTCGGTTGTATAGTTAGGTAATATAGAAACCCCAATATCGAACCCAAGATTTTTCTTGTAAGTGAAAAGTATATTCCTTATCTGTCTTTTTATTTTATTTCTTTTTACCGCCAGTTTAAATTTCTTTTTATTAACAAAGATTACGAAGAATATTTTATGATCATTATTTTTTAAATAGCTGATTTTGAAATTTTTAGTTCAAATATTTTTTTTAGAATTATAAATAAGTTCTATTCGCTTTTTTTCCTTGATACTTTCAATGAAATTATTTTTCATCAGAAACTGTTAATTTAGCTCTTCCCTTTGCTCTTCTAGCTGCTAATACATTTCTACCATTTTTCGTACTCATACGAGAAAGGAAACCGTGTTTTTTAGCACGTTTTTTTACATTTCTTTGTAATGTTCGTTTCATATATGAATATTATATAATATATTTATACGCATGACTAAAAATCCAAAAGTTACTAATGAAAAATTTGAAAAAATAGCTAGTAAGATTTCGGAACGTTATCCTGAATTTTCTATTAGCACATTAAAATTAATCGAAGAGAAGATTGAAGAGTTTGGTTCTAATGTTTATCAAAAAACAAAAAGACAAAATCCGGCTAATTTTAAATATCTTGAAGAAACCGATGGAAAGGCTAAAAAATTCTCATTCATGTCAATTATTCTTAATATTGTTCAAGCTTACGAGTTAATTAAAAAAATTGCTAGCGAAAAGAAAGAAATCCTTTTTGTTGGAACTATTAGCGCTGATATCGGTAAATTTATTGCTGAAGAAACAAAAAAACTTAATCAACCTTCCGTTACCCAAAGATGATTAGGTGGTACATTAACTAATTTCAAAACCATTTCTAAATCTATTGATAAACTTGTTAAACTTGAAGAATTATCTAAAAGTCCAGAATTTAAGAAATATACAAAAAAAGAACAAATCAAAAAAATGAATGAAATTGATAAATTAAACAAATTCTTAAGTGGAATTAAAGAAATGAAAAAAATGCCTAGTGCTATTGTTATTATCGATCCATATGTAGAAGATAACGCATTGAAAGAAGCTATCTTGAAAAAAATCCCAAACATCATCGGAATTTCTGATATTCGTCAAAACCCAAATGATTTATCTGTTAATATTCCTTGTAACACTAAATCTAAAAAAACAATCTGATTCATTATTTCTATCCTTCTCGATGCTTTAAAACCAGAAGGTGATAAAGCTATAATCGGAAAGGAAAAAATTTCCTATCCAAAATTCATTTCTTCTTTAAATACAAAATAGTTAAAGGAAATTAATTAAACTATTAATTAATATTAATAAAATAATGCAACTTACTACTGAACAAATCAACCAATTAACAAAGGATTCATATGAACATGATCATCATGCTCAATTAACTCTTGGTCGATATTATTTAGAAAAAGGGAAATGTAGCAACAGTAATTTTGAGAAAGCCCAAAAATTCTTAAAAATGACCGCTGAAAAACACCAGAAAGAGGGTATTGAACTTTTAATAGATCTTTACTTAAAATACATCAAATACCTTTTAGAATCCGATGTTAAAAATTTCAAAAAGATAAAAATGTACTTTAATCTCGCAACTAAATGATGCCAAATCGCAATAAAAGAAGGGATCAATATTGAACAAAAACAAAAACTAGTTATTGAATTATATGAAAAATCTACCCAAAACGATTCCAGAGTTGATGTTAATTATAAACTCAAAAAGAAAATAATAATCTATTTAATATTATGTTGCTTCTTGTCTTTATCCTTCTTAGGCGTCTCTTTTTTAAAAATTACGGATGTTTACGATAATCTTTATCTGTTCCTCTTTTCTATCATTTTCTCTTCCCTTTTCCTTTTATCTGCGATCGCTCTTTTAGTTATGTATATTAACATCTGTAAAAACAAAACTATCCAAGCAGTTTTAGAAGAAGAGAAAGAATTAACCGATAATAAAAAACCGGTAAATATGAGTACATTAGCCCCTAATAGTTCTTATATTGACAAACTAAAATTAATATTCGGTTTCGATAATGTAGAAAGAAAAGATTTAACTATCGAACAAAGAGGAAAATTGGGAGAAATATATATTGAGTATCTAAACTATAAACAAGTTAAATTCATAAATACCTTTATTCAAAACAAATTAAATAAATATAACGAAAAACTAACAAAAATTGAATGAGCCAACAATATTGTAGAATCAACTGACCCTTTCGATTTCATCCTTTATACAGAATCTGGAAAGAAATTTTATATGGATGTTAAAACTTCTATTGGTAATTCAAACAAGATTCACCTTTCCTCTTTTCAAGAACAGTTTATCAAGAACGTTATTAATGCCAAATCAACGTACATCATTTGTCGAATTACTAACTTTATCTATAAAAATGTTGACGACTTTTTAACCAAAAATAGATGTGTAAAAATTTATTTCTACGACTTAAATGAAAAGACAGATAAAGAAAAGCTTGAAGTGTTCAGTGGATTTCAACAACAAAAGCCTAATTAATTTTATTAACAGCTAAATAAAAGGTGTTGATGATATCAATAATATTGTTTATCTCATTTCTTCCTATGTAACATGTTTGAATTCTATTTTTTACATTGCTTTCATCTAAAATATAACCGTCCCCATTTCCATATAAAAGATTTGCTATCGGTGTTTTCAATAAAGAGACGCTCTCTGTTTCATTATTAAGCTTATAAACTAGTTTGTTCTCCATGAGGTTAAAAATATCATCACCAGCACTGTCTACGCTCACTTCGTAGCACGTTAGGATAAGATAGATATTACTTGAACTTTTAATTGCTTTTAAAAACTCGATAAAAGAAGAACGGTTTTTCGAACTAGAAGAAATATATTTATCAAAATTTTCAAATACAATTAATGTTTTTTTTATTTGTTTTGTTGAAATAAGATTAGTAAAATAGTCGCTAATTTCTTCTGAATCTGTTAAACAATCATGATTAACATGAACTGTCTTGCTTAAAGTATCGAATATATGTAAATTGTCTCGTGAAGAGTTATTGATAATTTTAACTGTCGAATCTAAAGGGTTATTAAAGTAGCAAAAAGATAATACTAAAGAAAAAATAGCCATGTTCGTTCCAGAACCCATTTTTCCATATATAGTAATGATTTTATTTTTTTCCGTATTAAAGAAAATGATATTTTTTTCAATATCAATTCCAATTGGTAAATGATCGGCATTTTTGCAATTTGAGACTAAATATTTGAAAGATATTTTTCCGTATTTAACATTAATTATTTCAAATCGAATTGAATTATCTTTTGCCATAATAATAAATTTTCCGATATCTAATACCTTATATAAAATTTGTTGTAATTTTAATACTTGTTCAACTTGTGATTCATTAACAAAAAACTCGATCTTCGTAAAAACAGGCATTGTACTTATTTTTTTAGATAAAACTTGAATTTGGTTTTTTGCAAACACAGCTTCAATTTTTTCAATTATCTTTTCAAAATATTTTAAATTATTAATATCGTAATCTTCTCCAGTATCGCATAAATAATCAAAGGAAGGGAAAGAGTTTAATTTCTTTTTTGCATCATTTTCTAATGAAAGCAAATCGCATTTATTAATTTTCTTTTCGCTGATAGTAATTTTAGTTTTGCCTTTATGGATATATAAATCTGGAAACATTTTTTTTAATATAGCATTAAAAATAGAAATCTTTTTATTCAAAAATAAAGAGAGAGAAAAAATGATTACTGGGATTGCTATTAGAATATAAATAAAGTTACTTCCTTGTTTTCATACTGCGAAAAAAAATTCTTGCACTATTCCAGAAGATATTTTAGGATTAATGAATAAAGAATAATCGGTATATTTTTCGCTATAACTTTTAAAATTGTCCATGTAAGAGTTAATTATTTTTAATAAAGTTTCATGTTTTTCAAAAAAACTAGTAAAAACCATTCCTAAAGAACAAAATAAAAGTAAAAACCCAATAATATATCTTCATTTCAAAATCTTCCCAAAAAAATCAAGCTCAATTAAACAAGATAATGAAATAAAAAGCAATATAGCGTAAATAATATATTTAAAACTTCCATATACGAAATCGAATAGATAACTATCAATGAAACTTCCTGTATAAGGAACTCTTGATAATGAAATGAGGATGAATACTATAAAAATAATATTAGTGGTATAATGAAATTTTTTATTTATTTTCAACACACTAATAAATGTTTTGTTCATACATTAATTATAAAATTAAATATTTTAATAAGCTCAAAAAATAACTTATTTAAGATTAAAAAAATTCAAGGTATTTTCGTATATTTTTTCAGTTAAATCCGCTCCTAAAAGTTCATTAATAAATTTCACAATACAAATAATATTAAGTGGTGTATTTTTTTCTTTTCTTAAAGGTTCAGGAGATAATCAAGGAGAATCGGTTTCTGTCAATATTCTATTATGTTTCATTTTTTTTAATGATTCTCTAAGATAATCACACTTCTTATATGTTATTTTTCCTCCAATCGCATAATAACAATCAAACTCGTCAAATTTTTCTACTCAGTCAAAGGTAGTATCAAAACAATGAATAAGGATATTGCTTAATTTAGTGTGATAAGTTTTAAGTATTTCGTATAAATCTTCGTAAGCGTCCCTGCAATGAATAATTAGAGGTAGTTTGTATTTTATCGCTAACTTTATCTGTGTGATAAAAAGTTTTTTCTGTTTTTCTTTATTCTCTTTATTAAAAAAATAATCAAGTCCACATTCTCCGACAGCTTTACAAGAGGAAGATTCTAACATTTTATCTAATTCTTCAATCCTATCTACCTCATCTGCATATTCAGGATGGATACCTAAAGAATAGATAAAAGAAGAAGAATAAGAGGAATAGTCTTTGTTTATTTTTGAAGAAGTTTCCAAATCAGTTCCAACAATACAATAATTTATATTTAAAGATTCGCATTTTTCCATAATCATTTTTGAATCTTCCATCATATTTAAATGGCAGTGAGAATCGAAGTATTTATTCATCAGGAACTATCTATTTGTTTTATATTGAATAAATTTCTCAATTTCGTCTCATGTTCTTTTTTGATAAGTTTTTCCTGATTTATATTTTACTTTGCCATCTTCTGAATCGATCAATTTGTTATTTGTTAGTTGGAAATATTGTTTCGCTAACAAGTTTTGTTTTTCGTTTCATTTATCATTATTAACATATGAATCAACAACAGCTTCTTCTGGCTTAGTTTTACTTTCCTCTTTTGCTTTTGTTACATTTGAAAACGGGAAATCTATTTTCTTTTCTTCTTTTACTTTTTCAGGTTCAACATTTTTATTTTTAACCTCTTCGACAATAGGAGTATTTACTTTGATTTCTTCTTTTTTAGAAATATCTTTAGCGACTGGTGTGTTTTCTTTCGCCTTATTTTCGTTATTGTTATTTTTAGGATTTAAATAAATATTAGGTAATCCGAAAGAATCAGTATAATCATCAGTTTCATTGTATTCTATGAAAAATTTATCATTTCCTCCAAAAATAAACATTTCTAATTCGTATTTAAATAAGTTGTTAAAATAGTCAATATTAGCATGATCTTCTTGTCCAATAAAACTTGAAGAACAATAAAATATTTGTTCATTAAAATATCCGGCTGTTAGACAAAAGAATGGAATATTTCTTGCTGCCGTTGTGAAAAAAATCTGCATCAGTTCATTATCTTTAAAACTGTAATCTTCATTAGTCCCTGAACCAATATTACAAAATTGTAAATAATTAGTATTTGAAACAAAATGTTTAGTATTTTTAAAAATTTTTCGGCTGACTAATTGTCCGTTTTTTATTTTATTAACGATAGCATTAACTTTTTTTAATGTGTGCATAAAATCTTCTTTTTCCCCAATGGTAACTGATAAAGGTAGAATTGCATGAATATTATTAACACTAACATAATATTTTTCATTTTTTATTTCGCTTCGTCCGTCTAATTGCAAACCAATATTTATTGGAGCATCGTATTTTTTACATATTCTTGCAACGGTTCTTAAATAAGCGGTATTTAAAACTGTGGAAACAAGAATATTATCTTTCCTTGCAATTCTAAATATTTCACTAGTCATTTTCTTGTAAATGGTAGCAACACTTACATAAACTTCCTTTAAAGAAGTGTCTGATGTGAATTCTAATTTTGTTTCGTTAAATCCTTTGTTTGAAAGAGGAAAAGGGAGAATTTTTTTGATCTTAGTTGAAAAAGGCAAAAGTTTTATAAAATCAGCAAATTTTCTTGAAAGGACATGAGAATAAACTGGTTTGTAATCTTTTTCATCTAAATGGTTATATATTTCAACTAAACGAGCAATTATAGTTTTAAGTCCAAAAACATCAGCAACCATATTGTTTAAAGAAATCCCGATATTAGCTTGAAAAGAATTAATTTTGAATTGTGGTTTCTTTGCAAAATCGAAGGAATAAGTTCAGTCGTCATAAAAAGAAGTTCAGCTGTCGTGAATGAAAAAAATTTCACTAGTATCTTCTCTTTCGACTCAATAGTATTTTCCATCATCTTCTTGAAAAACTGAGTTTAAAATAGGCAATTCTTTCAACAAAATAAGCAAGGAATCTTGTAGACGTTCTATATTAATATAATATTTGTAAACTAAAAAACAGCGAACGATTCTGTCATGTTCGTCTGGATTATAATTTTTTTGAAATATTAAATCATTAGTGTCTATTTTTTCGACAAACCCCATTACAATATAATTATTATATTAAATGAAAAAAGCATGTTTAGTTTTCGATTCTAGCGCCAATGCTAGGAATGGAGAATATGATGATGTATTCGTCCTTCCTTTACAAATTATTTTAAAAAAAAAGAACGAAACAATTACTTATAAAGACGGTGTTGATATTACAATAGATGAGATTGAAAGAAATGAAAATGCTGGGTTAATATATTCCACTTCTGCCGCTAATCCAAACGACATCATTAATCTATTCGAAAAAATCACAAAACAATATGAAAAAGTCTACATACTTCCTATTCCGGAAACTATAAGTCCTGGTGGAGTTAATGTTGTTAATTTAGTAACTCAAGAATACGATAATGTTGTCCTTATTAAGCAATACATGGTTTCAATAATGACTAAATGAGAAATTATCGATCTTATTAAACTGCTTAAAGAAGATAAATTAAACGAAGAATCTATTCAAAAAGTCGTAAACCATTATTATTACGATACTGCCGCCGCTTTAATCACTCCTGACTTGTCTTTTCTTGTTCGCGGAGGAAGAATAAAAAAAGTTACTGGAGCTATTGCGAACTTCTTAAAAATCATCCCAATCAACTCTTTTGATAGAGAAGGAGTAACATCGCGTTCCAAAGTTGTTAATTTAAAGAAAATTCCTGAGGCTATTGAAAAATATTATTCCACTTTTCTTGACAATTTTGACTGAAATAATGTAGAAAGATTCGCTATCCTTTCTTCAAAAAATAGAAATGATAAATTTAAAACAGATGAAATAATCGATTTAGTGTCTTCTACTCTTTTAAAAAAACTTCCTCCCAATATTAAAATAGATAAAGAAACAGCTCCGGCGGTTATTACTTGTCATACAGGGCCTTCTTATGCCGCCTTCGCTGTTCTAATTAAAGAAAGTAAAAGAAAATAGGAATTTAGAGGATTATTAATTAAGCCCAATAATTGTTCCATAAAATCCTGACATTAAAGAACCGATAGTAATTAACGACAAACCAATAAATGTCATTGTCATGTAAGGTTTTTCTTTCTTTTCTTTCAAATAAAATATTCCAAACATTGTAGCAATAACCACACTCATTTGATTTAAAGGAGAAGCGATTGCGTTACCGTTTAAATAGATTGAGAAAATTGTTGCAAGATTTCCGATTGCTTGTAAAGAACCTGGTATCATATTTAAAAAAGTTTTCTTGTCTAACAATGAATTTTTTAAAAATTGCGGTTGATTTTGTTTTTTAGAATAAATAATAATACCGATTAAAGCGCAAAGAAGCATTCCTAATGATTGGGGAAACATTATTCCTTTATCAAAGCCAGATAGGAATAATTTATCATTCGGATTTTTTCATTCCTCTCCACTATAAAATCAGCTTCCCTTGTTACTTAATTCTTTGATAAGTTCCGGCAATAGAAAATACATGGCAAAGGCGATAACTGAAAATAAGATAGAAATTAAAAATCCTCATTTACTTTTTTCATTCATAGAAGCTATCCCACCTTTTTCGCTATAAGAAACATTGGGAGAGGCGGAAATCAATAAGATTCCTAAGAAGATAATAATTAAAAATATCATTCCAAAACTAATCTGAATCTTAGGATTATGTAATCAACCTTGAAATAAAAAAGCAGAGAATAATGTGGTAACAAAAAACTGACCTACCATACTAAAAGGCATAGCTTTACTTACACCGGCCTGTGTTATTGCTTTCAATTCAAAAAAGGAACCAAAATATCAAAACACTCCGCTTATTAATGATATGAAGAAAAATAGCATTCCAGCTTTACTGAAATAATCTAATCCAAAAGGAATTTCAATTGCTAAAATAATTAAAGATAAGATAAAACAACTCAGAGTTATTCCTAAAGTTTTTTGTTGAACACTCCCACCAATCTTTGTGGAAAAAGGTGCCATGCAACCATAACCGACCGAAGGAACTAATCCGATAAAAATATTTAAAAACTGTGGCATATATATATAAAATTATAAGAAAATAATATATTATTTTCTGAAAGGCAATCCAATAGAAACTAAAACTTCTTTTGCAATCGCTTTATCATTAGTAGATAAAACAAAAGTAACATCAAAACCACGAATTCTTTTGATGTGGTCATAATTAATTTCTGTAAAAATAATTTGTTCTTTAACACCAATAGAGCAATTTCCTAAAGCATCGAATGAATTTTTGTTAAATCCCTTAAAGTCTTTAGTACGAGGTAAAGCAACATTGATGAAGTTAGCGATAAAGTTTCACATTTTTTTTCCTCGAAGAGTTACTTTAACACCTACATTTTGGTTTTCACGTAATTTAAATCCAGCAATCGCTTTTTTTGATTGAGTCATAATAGGTTTTTGTGCAGTAATAGCAGTAATTTCGTTAACCATGGATTCAATATATTTGACATCCTTAGTAGCATCACCAACTCCAGCATTAATAGAAACCTTTTCAATTGTAGGAACTTCCATAACATTTTTAAAATTATGAGTTTTCATTAAATCAGCTCTAATTTTGTCGGTGTAGAATTTTTTTCAATTAGTTGCCATTATTTATTTTCCTCCTTCTTTGCTTCTGCGATCTTTTCTTTTAGTTCTGCTTCATCATTAGATTCTTTTGCAAACTCTTTGTTCTCAAAAGATAGATTTGCTTCTTCAATAGATTTTTGGATATCTTTTGTGATAATATTATATTCAATAGAATCCTTAGCTCTTTTGTTACTAGATTTAATAATTACATAAGAACCTTCAGGTCCAGGAATAGCACCACGAATTAAAATTAAATTTTGTTCTTTAAAGATAATAACGATACTAAGGTTTTGGATAGTAACAGTTTCATGTCCATAGTGACCATGCATTTTCTTTCCTTTATAAACACGTTGTGGGGCATTACCACCACGACCGAATGCTAAAGAACCTTGATATCTATGAGGATAACCGTGTCCATGAGATAATGGTCCTATTTTAAAGTTTCATCTTTTAATAGCACCAGTAAATCCATGTCCTTTTGTAACGCCTTGAACATCAACATATTCTCCGGCTTTAAAAATATCAAGATTTAAAGATTCTCCTGGCTTATATTCGTTGTCTATATTGCTTAATGTACGAACATTTTTTTTAGCAGCAACTCCAAGTTTTTTAAAAACACCTAATTCAGGTTTGTTTAATTTGTTTTCTTTTGTTTCTCCGAATCCAACTTTAACACTTTTGTTTGGTTTGTTTTCTAAAATGATATTAGGTTCTACTTGAACAATAGTACAAGGGATAGCAGCACCATTAACATCGTACAATTGAACCATTCCGATTTTTCTTCCAATTATCTTTTTCATATTATTTTATTTTAACCTCCACAGCACTAGGAATTATTATTTGTTTTAAATCATCCAAAAGTTTTTGAGTAGAATTTTTAACTATTATTAATCTATTATGTAATCTTCTTTCAAATTGTTCCATTGCTGCCTTATGAACAAAAGGATCACGAAGAACAGTATAAACTTCTTTTTTTGTTGGTAATGGAACTGGCCCTAAGAATTCTAATTTATTGTTATTAATAACTGCGAGAACTTGTTTAATGACATTTTCAAGTAATCCAATATCGTAAGATATTAATTTTATTCGATATTGAGAATTATTTGAAGTTGGCATTTTGAAGAACAAACGTATTAATAAATACAATAATATTATATGCAACCGCAGAGATTTTATAAAAACTTAATGTAGTTTACCTAATAAAATAGTTTTTTACAAAGATATAGATTCAGTTAATCCAATAATAAAAGATTCTAGATCAAATTCTTTTAAATCATCTATTTTTTCTCCAAATCCTATAAACTTAATTGGCAAATTTAAAACATCCTTTATCGATAAAACAATTCCACCTTTACTGGAAGAGTCCATTTTGGTTAGAATAATTCCGGTTAGTTTTGTAATTTCGCTAAAAGATTTAGCTTGAAATAATCCGTTTTGTCCACTTATCGCATCAAGAACTAATAAAGATTCGACAGGTTGATTAGGATTAAATTTTTTAATAACTGAATCAATTTTTTTTAATTCATTCATTAAATTAATTTTATTTTGCAATCTACCGCTTGTATCGATTAAAGCGATATCGATATTATTTTGTTTCGCATAACTAAGTCCAGAATAAACAATACTGGCGGCGTCTTGTCCTTCTTTCTGCGGTTTAAAGATTGGAATATTTAGTTTTTTAGACCATTCGTCTAATTGGGCAACAGCTCCGGCTCGAAAAGTGTCTGCGGCTATTAAGCAAACGGAATAATTGTTTGATTTAAAATAATTAGCTAATTTTGCGATAGAGGTAGTTTTTCCCACTCCATTAACGCCGCTTATCAAAATCGTGTTGGTTTGATTTGGTTTTAAATTAATCGAAGTGTTAATGTTTGTATCTTGAATGTAGTAAATAATAAGCTTGTCGATAATGATTTGTTTAATTAATTCTACATTCTTAATATTTTGAATTTTAATTTCTTCAATAATGGAATTAATTATTTTTTTGCAAGAGGAATAGTTAATGTCAAAACTAATAAACATTTCCTCGATTTTTTCAAATAATGAATCATCGATAGCACGTGTTTTTTTTAAAACTTCATTAATCGATTCATTTAATAAAGAAGAAGATTTCTTCATTCCTTCATCAAATTTTTTTTGTTCGACGAGGGTATTTTGCTCAACTTTCTCTTTTACAGACTCAACGACATTTTTATTTTTTTTTGAGAAAAAACTCTTTATTTTTTCCTTCAAGGTCATACGATTATTATAATTTTTAAAAGCTTATTTTTAATGAAGATTCGTGTTGTATCTGATTTGCATGTCAATATAAATAAAGAGCTTTCTCCTTTTTGAAATAAAAAAGATGACATTTTAACTCTTATTGCAGGGGATGTTTCTAACAGAATTACTACAACTCGCAAATATCTTTCAAAAAACTTTAAAAGATGCATTTTTATAGAAGGGAATCATATTCTCTATCCGACAAAAAATATCTTTCCAATTCAACATATTTATGAAAAATTAAAAAATAACTTTCCTAAAAAAAGTGACATTACCTTTTTACAAGATTCGTACAAAATAATTGATGATGTTTGTTTTATTGGAACAACATTGTGAACCGATTTTTCTTACGTTAATTCAAAAGAAGCTAAAGAACAAGGAGAAGAGTTTTTTAAAAATTCGAAAATGAAACATGCGGTTTATATTGATAACCATGGGAGAGTTAAAAAAGTAAGTATTGAATTTTTTGGCAGTATTTACAAAAAATCTCTTGCTTATATTTACAAAACTTCCAAAAAATTTCCTGATAAAAAGATAGTTTTAATATTCCATCATGCGATTAGTAAAAAGTCCATCGATCCCAAATACTTAAATCACCCATCCCTTCCTTCTGTTTTAACAGATATCGCAGAACAGTTGGTTGATTCTATTCCTAATCTTAAACTAATCATCCATGGACATGTTCACCAATCTCATGATTATTGGATAAAAAATGTTCGAGTTATTTGTAATCCTTGTGGAATTGTAAATAAGGAACCAAAATTAAGCGAAAACCCCAATTTTAATAAAGATTTTATAGTTGAGATATAAAGAAAAATCTGGCCAAAATCATTCTTTTTTAACTATAATAATAATATGTCAGACACCAAAGTTTACCAAATCGATGGAAATGAAGAATCTACTTGTGTTTTAGGTACAACTTTTATAGAACATGCAAAAATTTCTGAACAAGATTTTGCTCAAGAAAAGCAAATTAAAATTAAAAAGAACACGAACCCTTATTCTAACTACTTTCCAACATTCTATATTAAAGAAATAAACGGTTACAAACATGGTATTATTTATTGAACTATCGCTTTTATTATCATTGTTGCATTAATGAGCGTTGCTGCTGCGTTATCAATCAATAAAGCTGATGTTCGTTCTTACTGATTACTTATCATTTACATTCTTCCGATTCTTATTTTTCTTCCGATGTATATTGTTCATATAAGCAGATACACATCATTAAAACAAGAAGCTGAAACAATTAATTTCAAAGATCAAAAACCGTTAAGTATTAATATTCTAAAACTATACAAAAGATTAAAAGTTGCTTACATTAATGCAAACTGATTCTGTTCGTTATCTTATCTTTTATCTGTTCTTGCTTTTATCCTTCTAATGATTTCTGTTTGAGCTATCCAAGGAATGGGAAATGTTTTCGAATATTCTAATTGATTGAAAAATCCGCTTTCCCACATTCTTCAATACGATTCTTCAAGACCACAATACTTTATCGCTTTTTTAGTTTTAGTTGTTATTTTTATTTCTTCTGTTTTAATTCATATAGGAGCCATTGCTAATAGTTATTTAAGAATCAATCGAATTGAGAATTATTACAATAGTTTTATTGTTATTCCAGAAGAGATAGAACAATTAAAAAAGAAAACAAATAAAAGAGATATGATTATCTTCTTATTGTGTGCTTTAATTATTGGCTTAATCATCTTCATAGTTTACAAAAAAGTAAAAGCTTCTAAAGAGTCAAAAGTTCAATTAGTTGCGATGCCTAAATAATTATTATGAATGAACTTGAAATAGGCAAAATTTATGATTGTATTGTCCGAAAAATCGCTAAGACTTACATCATTATCGAATATAAAGGAATTCGCGGTTTGGTACATATAAGCGAAGTGAGTGATTACCTTATCCGCAACCTTGAAAATTTCTTCAAATTAAACACTTATTACAGTTTCTTATTGATAACAAAAAAAGATAATAATTATTTTTTCTCTTACAAAAGAATTAATGCTAAGCTTTTAAAAAAACGTTCCGTAATTATTCCTTCAAGATCTGGATTTGAACCAATCTACAAATTAACGATTGAGAAAATGTGCTAATATTATAAATATAATATTAATATGCCACTTAAAGACATCTTAAATGTCGTTATTACTGATGAAAATGAAAGCAAAACTATCGCTTGCGAAATTAAAAATCTTTCGTCTAAACAAGAACCGGTTTCTAAATCTTCCAGAGTGTGCAATTTTGATGATGATGACACATTAGGGGTTCCCCGAATTAAAGTAATTGGAGTAGGTGGAGCCGGAAATAATATTATCGATTTTTTAGAAAATTTACGTAGCTGACCTACTTATGTTGATTTGTGAGCAATGAACACTGATAAAAAAACGTTATCTCGATTAAAAAAGAAAGAAATTAATGCTAATCTTTTCCTTTTAGGCGCTCAACGATTAAAAGGATTTGGTTCTGGAGGAGATCCTAACATTGGGAAAGAAGCATTCAATGAAAATAAGAGCGAATTGGAAAAAATATTTGTTGATACAGACGTTGTTTTTGTTATTGCTGGATTAGGAAAAGGGACAGGAAGTGGAGCTGGTCCTGAAATTGCTAAAATCGCCAAAGAAAAAGGAATCACAACAATCGGAATTATCACTATGCCTTCAATACGAATAGAAGGAGAAAAAACTTATGAAAACGCTTTCGAATCTAAAAAAGAATTTATGCAAAATTGTGATAGTGTTTGCACAATCTTTAATGACAAAATAGTTGATCAAATAACTAACTCCACTTTCTTCACACAGTTAGAACAAGGGAACAAAGAAATTGGTTCCGTTGTTAATGATTTCGTTGATATTATTTCAGGGGCTGGAGAAATTAATATTGATTTTAATGATTTAAAAAGTTTCCTTGCTGGTAATGACAATATTAAAGGAAACAAATCATTCTTTCATTTACGATTCAATGTTGATGATGAAGCCAATAGCTTCGCGGACTTAGAAAAACTATTAAAAGATAAAATAAATTCCAGCTATTCAAATGGAGATTTTTCTACTGAACAAATAAATGCGTTAATCAACTTCAAATTAGGTAAAAATAACAAATCTGATTTAGTTGTAAATATTAAAACAATTTTGACAAACATCGCCTCATCCAAAAATATCAAAGTAGTTTATGGAATTGAAAATATTTTAGAAACAACAAGTGAAATTTCAATCTTCATCTCAACTAACGAAATTACTAACTATACTCCAGTAAAGCAAGAAGAGAATAAAACCGCTATTGTTGAAGATGAATCTTTCCAAGTTTTCTCTGCAAAAGTTGTGGATTTTGACAATAATAAAACAAAAAATATTTCCAAACTTCTTTTCGGTTTCGATGAAGAGGAAAACTAAATATACTCTTTTATCAATCTTTTCCTTTGGTATCTATCCTTTGTATGTTCATAAAATGGCAAAAAAGGTTATTAATAAAGAAAACAATAAATTAGCGTCTTCTTCTAAAATTGATTTCGATATTGATGAATTTTTTAATATTTTAGGAAAGAAGGAAAATATAAAATCAATTGTCTCAAATTATACAAGTGTCAAAATCGAATTCTTTCCCCCTTTTGTTTGAGATAATAAAATCAACCCTCGTTTTAAGATTAAAGGATGTTTTTGTACGAATAAAACTGTCACATTATTATTTGGAGACAATGCCCAAGCAATTAGTGCGGAACTTAACAAAAAACTAAACAAATAACTATCCTAATTTAGCGACTCAGTTAGTAGTAATTATTCCTAGGTTATTAGTAATATTTTTAATTATCGCTTGTTCTATTACATCAGAATTTTCGAAATCATCAATACTATAAACAATTTCGTTTTCATTATTGTATTTTTTTTGTTTTTCGTGAATAAAATCAATCGCTTCCAACAGCATATTAATATTTTTGTCATTTAATCAAATATTCTTATCGTTTCCTTTTTCGCAATAAAAGAAGTTCTCCATCTTACAAGGTATATTCATTAAATGGAATTTGCAAATATTATTATTTCCATACACTTTCGCTTCTTTTAAATGGATTTTGTTTTTTAAAATCGATTCATAAATTTCACTTAAAAGATTATTGTATTTTTTTTCAATAATATTCGTTAATGAAATCGAATCTAACTGTTTGAAACTTTTATATCTTTCAGTGTAAAAATTAACTAAAGGGACAGAAGTTTTTAAAGGATTAACTATCATTAAAGAATCCAAATAATCCGGAATATTAAGATCGTAATTTATAGCAGTATTTACATCTTCAAGAACCTTGTTAAAACCTTTGTTGAATTTGTATGTTTTATTGCCGTGATAAATATATGTTTCGTTATCATTAATATTTATACTGCTTGTACCATTACAGTATTTTACAATTTCGTTTGTAGTAATCGCAAGAATTGAGAAACCTTGATTTTCTAAAACACTTTTAATAAAACTAAAACAATTGTATTCGCATAAATAATTCACGTATTTATACTTTATTTTGTTTCCTGCTTTATTAACGGGGAAAATTTCATATTCAACATCATCCAAAATTCATTTAGTAATATCAGAGAATAAAATTACTTTGTTTTCGTGATGTTCGTTAATTAAGGAAATCTTATTAATTAAGTTGGATTTTAAGTCGTTAGTACTATATCCCCCAACTACACAGAATTCATTAGAATCACATTCATGTTTATCACATTGTAAAAAAGGAATATTAACCATATATCTTTTAATAGAAAAACCAAGAACTTTATCTGCTTTTAATGTTAGATTTTTAATTGCATTTCGTAAATCAGAAAGGTTAATGATGTTATTTAAAGTGTAATCGTATTTAACTTTTACTGAGTCGTAGAATAGGAAATTATTTTGCTTCTTTTGTTTATCAATAACAAGCAGTTTAACAATATTTTCTTCTAATGATATGATAGCAAATACAGATTTAAGATTATACATTTTTTTTCACCCCCCTTAACTTAGCGGATCTGGCCCTTTTATTTTCCTCTTCATCTCCTAAAATTGGTTTTTTGTTAGTTAAAACGAAATCACTTTTTTTTACGATAGGTAGTTCTTTTGGAGTTTTGTCAATAATTAAGGAAGAAAAAAAGTCTTTCACAATCTTATCTTCCAAAGAATGGAAAGAAATAATCGCCATTACTCCGTCCTTCTTTAACAATTTAACTCCTTGTGATAATAGATTTTTAAGATTGTCTAATTCATTGTTTGTTTCAATCCTTAAAGCTTGGAAGTAAGTTTTTGCCGGATGTTTTTCTTTCTTCTTTTCGTCTCATTTAGTGTTATTTTTTATTATCTCCACAAGTTCCTTAATTTCTAAAATAGGATGTTCTTTTCTTCTTTTAATAATTACATTAATTACATTTCTTGGGTTTTTTATTTCACCATAAGTTTTAAAAACTTTGAACATTTCCGCAAATGAGTAATTATTGATAATGTCGGCAGCACTATTTTTTTGTTCAAGATCCATTCTCATATCTATTTTTCCGTTATTATGGTAAGAGAATCCTCTATCCTCATTATCAAACATAGGACTACTAACACCCAAATCAGCTAGAATACCGTCAACCTTATCTATATTATTTTTTTTTAATATTGATTCCAACTGATTGAAATTTCCTTTGACAACAATTATGTTTTTTTTACCAGCGAATTTTTTTGTTAAATAATCGATTGCTTCACTATCTGTATCAATACAGATAAGTTTTCCTTCTTTACCAATTTTTTTATAAATTTCGCAAGAATGTCCGCCTCTTCCCGTGGTACAATCAACATAAATACCACCTTTTTTTACATTTAAAAGTTCAATAGTTTCGTGAAGTAAGACAGGGACGTGAAGATTATTTTTTTCCATAAGTATTTGCAATGTTTAAAGAAGCTTCTTCATATTTTTGTTCGGCATCTTTTTCGTATTTAGAATATTTTTCTTCATCTCATATTTCAATGTGATTCCCAACTCCAATAATAGTAACATTTTTTTTAATGTCAACTTTTTCCATAAGATTTGTAGGCAAAAGAATTCTGTTGGAAACATCAATATCAATTTTGTTTGTCGAACTTAAAAAAACTCTTTGAACTTGTCTTACGTCATTTGAATTCGATTCTAACGATAAAAGCTTTTCACAATATTCTTTAAAAGAATCTTCGTTCCTTAATTCTAAACAGCCATCAAATCCTTTTGTTAAATAAACAGTTTTTTTCAACTTCTCAATAAACTTAGCAGGCAGCGCTAATCTATTCTTACTATCTAGACTATGTTTATATGTACCAAAAAAAATCATTCCCACTTTCTCCCACTTTATACTCATATTATATCGAAAAATACAAAAAAATGCTCAAATTTTACCACGAAATAACTTTATCTTCCTATTCAATAAATTGAAGACTTATTCGTATTTCTTATTTAAATTGTTCTTTATACAAATTAGCATACTCACCATTTTTGCTTAATAATTGTTCATGTGTTCCTTCTTCCACCA
The DNA here is from genome assembly GCA_031282725.1 of Mycoplasmataceae bacterium. Lineage (GTDB taxonomy): Bacteria > Bacillota_I > Bacilli_A > Mycoplasmatales > Mycoplasmoidaceae > Malacoplasma_A. The sequence continues at coordinate 22,861 of JAITDD010000050.1, read as the reverse complement.
CTTTTCCTTGTTCTAAAAAAAAGATTTTATCACAGTTTCTAATTGTACTTAATCTATGTGCTATTGTGACAACGGTCTTATTTTTTGTGATAAGTTCAATAGAATTTTGAATCTTTCTTTCTGTTTCAGTATCAATATTACTTGTCGCTTCATCTAGAATTACAATCTTCGAATCTTTTAACATCATTCTGGCAATTATCAATAACTGCTTCTGTCCAATACTGATATTAGGTAAAGCACTGACAATTGTTTCGAAACCGTTTGGCAATGATTCAATGTAGTCATATATATTCGCTTTCACGCACACTTCCTTTATTTTTTCTAACGAAACATTCGGAATATTATAAACAATATTATCCTTGATCGTTCCGTAAAAGAATCATGGTTCTTGACTAATAAGAGAAAACAAATTTCTTAATTGGGAAGATTTTATATCATTAATGTTTATTCCGTTAATCAAAATTTCACCTTCACTAACATCATAAAAGTGCATCAATAAATTAATCAATGTTGTTTTTCCGCATCCAGTTTGCCCGACAAGAGCTATTTTTTGATTTTTTTTAATGCTAATGGAAATATTGTTAATTGTCTTTGTTTCATTATTGTAAGAAAAATCGACATTCTTAAACTCGATACTTTCAATATTATCTAAGTCATAAGTTTTTTTATTTTCATCATTCTCGCATTCTTTTTCTTCTAACAATTTCAAACATCTTTCCAAAGAATTAATACTTGAAGCTAATCCATTAATGTTTATAGAGAAAGAAGTGTACGGTATTTGGGCGCAACTAATAAGGATAAGGAATGAAGGAATCGAGTAAGCAGCGGAAGTATTATTTGATATTATTGACATTAATAAAGCGTAAATACAGATGATTGTGATATTCACATATTGGTTAATATTGATGAATGCGTTTTGTAACGCTGATACAAATGTTGCCTTTTTTGTGGAAGTGTGCAATTTGTATGCTAATTTATCGAATTCAATTTGCGCTTCTTTTTCTTTATTATTCATTCTTATAAGCAAAGTGTTGGAGAACATTTCATTAATATTTTGATTAACTAAGTCATAATCTTTATTTCTTGTTTCTGAAATTTTCTTTGTTTTTCTTGTGATATAGTTTACGACAAAAATTATGGCAGGAATCGTAATTAAGCATAATCCACCCATTATCGGATTAATAATCATCATTACTGTAACTGTCCCAATTAACAAAACCCCGGCAGCTCAGATATTAGCGATAGCTCCAATAAAAGATGAAGAAATAATATAAATATCGTGAATGAATAAAGAGAAAAACTTTCCTTGTGATACTTTACTAAAATAAGAGAAAGGTAGTTTTGAGATTTTCTCAACCATTTTCTTCCTTAATTTAAATCCATTAGTTTGATCAATATAGCAGACCAAAATCATTCCTGGAACATCGCAAAAAAGAAACTTAATTATTGATAATGACAAAATAACAAAGAATGAAAGAAAAAAATCGTGAAATAGTTTTTTATCTTCATCACTTTCTTTTAACAAAACTTCTAATTTATTAATTACATCTTGAAGTAATAGTGGTGTTAAACTACTGATAATGGAAGCGATTATTCCTAAAAAACTAATTAGTATTATTGAAAAATAGATTTGTTTCTTTCCTAAAATATCAAAGACTTTGGTAAATATATAATTATTTTTTTTAAAAAAAATAAGTTTAAATTTGCTAAAGATATTATTTTTTTTCATCAAAAACCTCCTTTTCCGATAATTGGTTCAAAACTATTTGTCGGTAATTTTCATTGTTAGCTAAAAGTTCCTTGTGTTTCCCGATTCCAACAATTGCACCTTTCTCCAAATAAATAATTTTGTCTACATTAATGATGGTACTAACTCTGGAAGTAACGAATATTTTTGTAGAATTAGGAAAGTTTCTTTTTAATTCGTTTCTTAATTTAATATCTGTGGAAAAATCTAAAGCACTAAAACTGTCATCAAAAATAAGGATCTCGTGCGGTTTGTTTATGGCACTCGCAATAGATAGTCTTTGTTTCTGACCCCCACTAATATTTGTTGCGTCCTGATCAATAACGGTATTGTATTTCAATGGCATTTTATCAATAAAATATTCTGCTTGTGCTATTTTTGCCGAGTTTTTAATAATGTTTTGTTGTTCGAAAGTTGGATTATCGTTTAAGATATCATAGTTTAATCCGATATTTTGTTCAACAGTTCTGTTTAATAAATTTGATCGTTGCATACAATAACCTATTTTATTTCGTAAATCTGCCAACTGGTAGTTTTTTATATTTATATCATTAACTAAAACTTCTCCCTCGATTGGATCAAAGAAACGAACAATTAAATTAACTAAGGTAGTTTTTCCACATCCGGTAGGGCCGATAATTCCAACTGTTTCTCCTTGATTTATTTTTAAGTTAATATTTTTGAGTGTATATAAATTACTATCAATATATTTAAAGCAGACATCTTTAAATTCAATTTTCCCTTTTGCGTCATTAGCAATTCCAATAATATCAAAATTTGCTTTTGACCCGTCAACAATATCGATCTTTGCCTTTAAAACTTCATTTATTCTTTTGGAAAAATAGGACATTGTTGGAAGAGTGATGAAAAGAGTAATAATTCCAAAAATAGCATTAAAAGCAACACTTGCTAAATAAGAATAAGAAACTAATGCTTCATATGTAATATGCGATCCGGAATGAGATTTGTTTCATAAATAACCCCCAAGCATATATACTGAAACCGAAAGTAAAAAAGAAAAAAAGTTAACCATCGGAATTAAAAGATTCATTATCGAAAGAACTGTGTTACTATTTTTTAAATCCCTTCCTGTTTTAATAATTTTTTTTTGGTGGAATAAAAAAGCATCGAAAGCTAGTATTGTTCGTAACCCAGAAGAAATTTCCATAATGTTTAATCCTAAAAGATCGAATGATTTTTGCATCTTTTTAATATTGGGAAAAATACAGATAATTCCTATCGCAAAGATTACAAGAAAAATAGCGATAAAAATAAAAAACATAATTAAAAAAGGCTCGTAAGATACTGGTTTTTCAATGGAATCACTGATAATTGGTTGTTGAAATTTTATCGAAAGGATAGAAAAGATTAAAGTCGCTGGACTTGAAATGAAAAAGGAAAAAAATGATACATAATTACCGTGTAATCAGTCAAGTTCATTAGTGGAACGAGATATAATTCCGTGAATCCCGATTTTCTCTATTCTTGCAAGCGACAAACGATTTACATGCATAAATATTTTTTGCCTAATATAAAAGATTATTTTGGAGGAAATATAGTTCGATAAAAAAGCAGTAAAAACAAGTAAAAAAACATATATAATAACCCAAGAAATTATTAAACTTATCGATTTAATAATATTTATTTTTTCTACACTTGAAAAATTTGTGGCATATTTTACAATCTCGTTAATTTTGCTAGATAAATCAACAACAATGTAAGCTTGAAGGATTGATAATAAGATTAAAATCGCAAAGAAAAACCATTCTTTTTTTTTAAAAAAACGGAATAAAAATAACACATATATTATTATAATATAGGGGTTATGCAATTCGTAGATGAATGCCGTATTTTATTAAAGGCAGGAAAAGGCGGAGATGGAGTTGTTTCTTGGCGTCATGAAAAGCATGTTGCAGAAGGAGGACCTGATGGAGGAGATGGCGGAAAAGGAGGAGACATATATGTCATTGGGGATTACAATGATAACAGTTTATTTAATATTCGAAATAAAAAATTAATTAGTGCAGAGGATGGAGTTAATGGTGGAGCTGATAAACTTTTTGGAAAAGGTGGAAAAGATGAATATGTCCATGTTCCAGTAGGTACGACAATTTATGATTCAACCGGAAACAAAGTAATTATTGATATATTGCAAAATGGTCAAGTGTACCTTTTATGCAAAGGCGGTAAAGGCGGACATGGAAATGCTTTTTTTAAATCTTCTAAGAATCGAATTCCAGCTTTGTATGAAAGAGGAGATTATGGACAAGTGTGTGAGGTTATTATGAAAATTCGTTTTTGTGCCGATATTGGAATTATTGGATTACCTAATGCTGGAAAAAGTACTCTTATCTCTAATATATCGAACGCGAAAACAAAGATTGGTAATTATCAATTCACCACATTAACTCCTGTTTTAGGAACTGTAAATTATAAAAACAAATCTTTAATTTTTGAAGATGTTCCTGGTCTTATAGAAGGTGCTAGTGAAGGGAAAGGTTTAGGTTTTGATTTTTTAAAACATATTGAACGATGTTATGTTTTGATTCACCTTATTTCTCTTTCTTCATTCGATAATCCAGATATTGTTGCTTCTTATAAAACGATTACTAAAGAACTTGTCAAGTATCATGATATTTTTAAAAATAAACCAATTATTATTGTTGGAAATAAAACCGATTCACCTGATTGTGAAAATAATTTAAAGAAACTGGAAAAATTCTTAAAAAAGAAAATATTCACCATTAGTGCTAAAGAAAAACATAACACGAAAGAACTTGTAGAAAAAATATTTATCGACTATCAAAAAACTATTAATTCTTTAAAGAAACTGGAAATTAAAAAAATAACAAAAACTGTTAAAGTGAGAAGAAAAAACGAAAAAGATATTCTTCCAAGAGATATCGAAGTGAAAAAATTATACGATAACACTTTCGAAATTAAATCCAATTATTTAACATATTGAATGCACAAAATCCCACTTAACACTCCAGACAATGTTGTAAGATTTAATCAAAAAATCGCAAATAGCAATGCAGAAAAGATCGCAAAAAAGCATGGAGCTATCAGCGGAGATACTATGGTAATTAATGGTGTTGAATTTTTAATCGATTAAAATTGAGAAAAAATGTTAAAAAAACGAAAAAATTAAAATGTTATATAATTATTGTAGGTAAGTAACTTTACTTCAAAAAATGTTGCTACTGGCGACAAAAATATATGGATAACAAAATAATTTCTCAATTAGCAAAAAAACACAATGTTTCAGATGAATTCGTTCTAGAAGCGTTAAAAGATTCTGTTAAAGAAACTTATAATAAAGAATATCCTAATTCCCAAGTTACCGCTGAAATCAAATCTGGCAAAATATTCGTTGAACGTGGTTTTGTAGTTGTTAGCGATGAACTTTCTTTCTATGATACTGATTTCCAAATTTCATTAGAAGAAGCTAAAAAAACTGATAAAAATGCAAAAGTTGGGCAAGTTATCCGTATTGAAATTAGTCTTGAAAAAATATCTAAATCATTCCAAAAAAATATTATTGACACATGAACACGATTAATTAAAAATGAATCTAATAAAACTCTAATTAAAGACTTTGTTGGATTAAAAGGAACAATTATTAAAAAAGAATACGAGAGAAGTGAACGTGGACGATACTTGATTAAAATTAACGATGAAGTTTATGGAATTTTAAAAAACGAAGACACATTATACAATGAAAAACTAAAACCAGGACAAAACTACTTTTTCTACGTTAAAGATGTAACTGCTAAACAAACTGGCGACTGACCAATTATCTTATCAAGAAATGACGATAAATTATTAAAAGAACTTTTAAAGATTAATATCGTTGAATACTTCAATGGCGACATCGAAATTGTTGAAATCGTTCGTATTCCAGGAGTTAGAAGTAAAATTATCCTTCGTTCAAAAAAAGAAGGTATTGACCCAATTGGTTCTTTTATCGGACCGAGAGGAAGCCGAATCAATGCTGTTAAATCTGAACTTAACAACGAATCAATTGATTTAGTAAAATACTCAGATAGTAGAAAAGATTTCATTCTTGGACTTTGTAACCCTGTTAAAATTACTGGTTACATTGAAAATCAAGATGTTATCGCTATCGTTTGTCCTGAAAAATCTAAAAACAGAGATGGTATTGAAAAAAGTAACATTGCTTTATTAATTGGAGGAAAAAATGCATTCAATATTCGTTTAATCTCTCGTGCTCTAGGAAAGAAAACTGAAATCTTGACTCCTGACAAAGTTTCTGAATACTTGAAAACTAATGGTGGTGAATTAGTTACTATCGATGCTGCCGCTTCTACATTTAATAGAGATAACAAATTCCGTTCAAAAGAAAAACACGAATCTTTATTTGATGAATTCAACGATATTGATGAATAATTAATTTCTAAATATAGATATAAAAAGCTCTTTAACTTTCTTATACTCATAAATATTTAGTATGTATGTAAATTATGTAAATCTAGTTAATGTTTACTATTTTTTTTTTAGACAATATAAATAATATTTATCTTTATTTAGAATTAATTTTTAAAATGGTGGAGAGTAGGGGACTCAAACCCCTGACCCTCTGAATGCAAATCAGATGCTCTATCAGCTGAGCTAACCCCCCATGGTAGGAATAAATGGGCTCGAACCATCGACCTCACCCTTATCAGGGGTGTGCTCTAACCAACTGAGCTATACTCCTATATTGTAATTATATAAAATATAAAAAATAAAAATTTAATCTCACACTTTTTCGTCGCCGTTTTGATCTAGTTTGTATACATCTTTTATTACACTTCATAAATCCTTTAATGCTTCTGCACTTAATACCATCGCTTCGCGGAGTGATTTTCATCGTTTTTCCCCTAATTCGAGTAGATTTTTAGTAAAATCGTTATTAGTGTTCATATATTCACGTAAGCAGTCGGTATGCTTGTTAATGTAGTCTCTGTTTTTGATTATGTGTTCAATAATTTTACCTTGTGTATCCTCAACTCGAAGAATTGCTTTCCACATGCGTAATACTGTGTCTTCGATATCGAATACCTCTTTTCCGATATTTCCTACTATTTCTGTCAAATTAACGAAAGAATCACAAATTTTTGTAAAATTATTTGATATTGTTTGTGTTTTCTCTTCGCTTCTTTTGACACTTTCGTATATGAAGTCTATCTTGTCTTTCGTTTCTTTATCGCAATTCTGATCGTTATTAATGTAAATCTTAATATCTTTTTCAGAAATAAATGTTTCATTTTTAGTTTTTGATGTTTCAATAAAAGTATCTTCTTTCTTTTCGTCAATAATGGTTAAGTGGTGTTCCTCGATTTCATTTATCTGCTCAATATTTTCAATATGCATAAAATCATTAACCGTTTTATTTAAATCATTTTCCTCATTTTGGTTAATAGCTTGATTTTCAATGTTCTTGATAGTATTAGTCGAACTAATACTAGTATCATTTTCTTCCTTTTTGCTTTCGATTTTTTTGTCTTTATAGTCTTGAACCATACATATATATATAGCGAGAAAAAAACAAAAAGTTAACTTTTTAAATGTTTTAAGAGGGAGAAAGTAGGTTTTGATAATATAAAAACTTCATAATATCGTGTATAGATAAAGATTTGAGGGAATGCTGGTTTTTGGAATGTATAGTTAATAAAAATATGTTTAAGCCTATTATAAAATATCAAATGCGACAAATAGAAAAATATAATAATACCATGCCTAGAAAACATTTGATATCAGAAGGAATAAATAAAAAACAACAGAACCAAAGTAAAATTTGGCAAAAACTAGCACGTGAAATAAAAGCTGCCGCTAAAGTTGGAGGCCCTAATCCTGAAGCTAACCCAAGATTAAGATTGGCAATAGATAAAGCCTTACAGAATAATTTATCTCGTGAATCCATTGAAAAGAACATTAATGGAAGTTCTAAAGATCCAAGTGAAATGAAACAGCTAGAATATGAGTGTTATGGACCTAACGGAATCCAAATTATCGTAACCGCCCTCGCCGATAATGAAAACCGTGTATTCTCAAATCTTCGTGGGTACTTAAGTAAATTGCATGGTGAAATTGCAAAACCAAATAGTGTTAAAGTTTTTTTTAATAATCTAGGAGATATCATTCTTCAAAAAAATAACCCTAATCAATCGAAAGATGATATTGAAAACATTATTATCGACAATAATCTTGACGGATATATTGAAACTATCGAAAATGAAGACTCTTTTGAAATCTACACAGAACCAAACGACTCTTTCTATAAAATCAAAGAACAATTAACTAAGAATGGATATCAAGTTTATGAAGCTTCAATAAAACTAATCCCTAATAACAAAGTGACTAATCTAGACGAAGAGAATACTGCCAGAATTTTAAAGTTTATCGATTCATGCGAACAAGATGATGATATGCAGACTATAATAACTAATTATGAACCCGAATAATTCATAATGCACTTACTTTTCCCTAATAAAAAATTAAATTTAAAATATAAAGTCGAAGAAACTATTGAAGTTGGAATTCAACTCAAAGGTGTCGAAGTTAAAAGTGTTGTAAAAGCTGAAGCTAATATTGATGAAGCTTTTGCTATTATTGATCGAAATGATGAAATGTATCTTTTAAATATGTACATCGCTCCTTTTAAACAAGATTCTAAAATTGATAAAATCGTTCCAACAAGAAAACGTAAACTACTTCTTCATAAAAGCGAATGTATCAAAATAGGTCATAAAGTTAAAAAGTTCCATCTGACTCTAATTCCAGCGAAAGTATACATATTACACGATAAAGTAAAAATTGAAATCGCACTCGCTAAACATAAAAACGTGCACGATAAAAGGGAAGATATTAAAAAAAGAGATAGCGAAAGAATTGGCAAAAATAACTCGTCACTTTAATTTTTCCGCTATAATTCTATTTTCGTATATAATTAATTCATAGTATCAAATAAAATAATTATTCACAAGCAAATAATGTTATTTTGATATAGAAAACAAAACTAATGGACAAAATAGTAAAATTTAACAAATACTCCCAAAGAAAAGACTTCAGTAAGATTGATACTTCATTTTTCGAAGAACCAAACCTTTTAGAGTCTATTCGTAATTCTTATTCTGAAAAACAATTACGTTCTGATTTAGATGAAATCTTCAAATTATACTTCCCTATATCTCATGAAAAAAACACCAAATATATTGTTCACTATAACGGTATTCTTCCTTTCGTTAAACACAAAGGTTATGTTGAGGAATCTGACGCAAGAAAATTTGGTTTAACTTTTTCAAAAGCTTTATATGCTGATATTACTTTAGAAAACACAGAAACAGGAGAAATCAAAAAAATAACAAAAACAAAAACTGGAGTTAGTGAAGGTTTATATTTTGGACAAATCCCCCAAATGACTAAAAACGGAACTTTCATTATTAACGGTATTGAAAAAAACGTAGTTTCTCAAATTGTTCGTGCTCCTGGTCTTTACTACCTTCCAAGTTCTAAATTCAAAGCATTCGCAAAAAAAGATGTTAAAAATATTTGTGAAATATATCCAGGAAAAGGTTCTATGATGAATGTGTACTTATCAGGACATTCCTTATTAATATCTATCGCTTCCATAGCTCGTACAAGTGCTCAAACATTTACATGTACTGAATTCTTGAAAGCTTTTGGTATGACCGAAGACCAAATTATGTATATCTTCGCAAACGATTCATTAATCTTAAACTCCTTAGCAACAAACACAGTAAGTTCTACTGTTAAAACAGAAAAAGTTGTTGATACATTTACAAGAAAAAACGTTCTTCTTGATAAACAATTACAATTAGTTATCAAAGACTTAAACAACGAAAAGAAAAACAATGGTAACTTAGGAATTTTAGCTTATTTAAAAAAACTATTAAACTCTTATTTTGCTATTGAAGACAAAAACTCTAAAAAAGCAATCGAAATTCTTGATGCTATCGTTTCTGAATGAACAGCAAGAAACATCGTTGAAAAATTAGGTCTATCTATTAGAAAAGCTGATAATTCTGAAGGTAAAGTTACATATTCTGATCTATTAATTAATTCTTTCATGACTCAAAAAGGATTTGACTTATATGAAGCTGGCCGTTACAAACTTAACCGTAAACTATATTTATCTGACAGAATTTACAACAAAATTCTTGCCGTTAATTTAGAAGGTACTTCTTTAAAAGCTGGACAATATATCGAAAAACCTGAAATCGACATAATCAAGGCTGCTTTCGAAAATAACAAAATTACTAACACTGTTAAGTTTGATTTCAACTTAGACAACAAGATTCTTAGAAAACAACCTAACGTTTTAAACTATTTTGATATGTATGCTAACCCTAAATCTACACAAATCATCAGAATGCTTGCTCCGGCTAAGTTCTCTCAACAATGCAAAACTCTTCAATTAGTTGATTTCATTTCAATTTTCTCCTACGCTTCTAACATTAACTCTTTCCCTAACAAATATGATGATATCGAAAACTTACAAAACAAACGTATCAAATTAATCAATGAACAATTAAAAGCTAAATTATTAGTAGGTGTGGCACGAATCGAGAAAAAAGCTAGAGAAAAACTTGCTTCATTATGAGTGCCTACTGCTACCGGAGAAGCCGCTAAGAAAATCGAAGAAAAAGCTAACATCGCTAATGTTGTTAGTACAAAAGATTTCCAATACCAACTTAATTCTTTCTTTAACACCTACCAATTAACTAACTTCTTAGATCAACAAAACCCATTAAGTGAACTTTCTAATAAACGTAAAATATCTGCTATGGGTGATGGTGGTATTTCTAGAGAAGATAAGAACCTTAATGTTCGTGATATTCAAATTTCTCACTATGGTCGTATTTGTCCAATTGAAGCACCCGAAGGTCAAAACGTTGGTTTAATTATGGCATTAGGTGCTTATGCTAAAATTGACGAATATGGTTTCATCGAATCTCCTTACAGAGTTGTAAAAGATGGAAAAATTACTGATGAAGTTGTTTACTTAACATCTTCAAAAGAATCTGAGCACATAGTTTGTGACTCTTCAATTCCTTTCGATGCTAAAACTGGTAAAATTCTTGCAAGTTCTTATGTTGCTAGATATAAATTTGAAACTAAAGTTGTTAATGCTAGTGATATTGAATATGTTGAAATATCTCCTCGTCAAGTTCTTTCTGTTTCTACCAACCTTATTCCTTTTGCAGAATGTAATGAAGGACATAGATGTGAAATGGCCGCAAACATGCAACGTCAAGCTATCCCTTTATTAGCTCCTCATGCTCCTGCTGTTGGTACTGGTTTTGAACACAAAATCGCCCTTGACTCTTCTCTATGCTTACAAAGTGAAAATGATGGTGTTGTTAAATATGTTGATAGTGAAAAAATTATCGTTGGTTCTTCTACATACAAACTTGACAAATTTATTAAATCTAACCAAGATACTTGTATTAACCAAAAACCTTTTGTTAATGTTGGTGATACTGTAAAACAAAACCAAGTAATCGCTGATGGATACGCTATGGATAATAACGAAATCGCATTAGGACAAAACATCAATGTTGCTTTCATCTCTTGAAACGGTTACAATTTTGAAGATGCTGTTGTACTTAGTGAACGTATTTTTAAAGAAGATTTATTTACATCTATTAAAATTGAATGTATTGAATGTCGTGTTCTTACTACTAAAGAAGGTGATGAAGAAGTTACACGTAAAGTTCCAGGAATTAGTGAAGAACATTTAGCTTACTTAGACCACGATGGATTAATTTCTATCGGTACTTATGTAAAAGAAGGTGATATCCTAGTTGGTAAAATTACTCCAAAATTAAAAACAGAAAAAAACAGTGACGAAGAAAAATTCTTTAACATCTTATTTGGTGGAGATGTATCCAACTACAAAAACTCTTCTCTAAAACTTGACTATGGTAAAGAAGGTGTTGTTTTCGATATCAAACGAATAAAAGTTGGAAAGAATGACAATATCGATAATGAATGTATCGAAGTTGTTAAAATCTACATCGCTCAAAAAAGAAAAATTCAAGTTGGTGATAAACTTGTTGGACGTCACGGAAATAAGGGGGTTGTTTCTATCGTCGCTCCTGTGGAAGATATGCCATTTACTGAAGATGGAACTCCTGTTGATATTTGTTTAAACGTTTGTGGTGTTCCTTCTCGTATGAACCTTGGACAAATTTATGAAACTCACTTAGGATTAGCTTTAAAATTAGAAACTATTAAGAAACTATACGATTTCGTTATCAAAAATGACTCTGCTTCTGTTGTTTCGACTTTCGGAATCAAAGAATACATTGCTACAAATTTAATCAAGGCTGCTAAATCTTATATTGATGAAAACAAACTTAAATCATTAGACATTGTTGATATTTCAATTATTTGTCGAAATGTTGGTATTACCTTCGACGATTTAAATCTTAAAATTTCCTCTCCTGCCTTCATTGGTGCTAATAGACAAGATATTGTTAATGAATTCGCTGAATCTGGTCTTGACATTAAAAACATGGGTAAAGTTACCTTATATGACGGAAGAACTGGTAATGCATTCGATAACCCTGTAACTGTGGGAAAAATCTATATGTTAAAATTAGACCACATGATTGATGACAAGATTCATGCTCGAGCTGTTGGTTCTTACTCTAAGATTACACAACAACCATTAGGTGGAAAACGACAAAATGGTGGTCAACGTGTAGGAGAAATGGAAGTATGAGCATTCGAAGCTTATGGTGCCGCATATAATTTAAGAGAGTTAATGACAATTAAATCTGATGACGTCGTTGGAAGAAACAAAGCTTTCAGAGCTATTTTAGAAGGTAAGGAAATTCCTCTTCCTACATACCCTAGCTCATTTGGATACATGACTAAACTATTACAAGGCCTAGGATTACAATTATTGGTTGAAACTAATGAAGGTGAAACTAGTGATGCTAATGTATTCTTCTCAACAGAAGTTCCAACAAAACCTAATTCTAAATTAATTTCTACTGTTTCAAGTACTTACGAGGAGGTTCAAGAATAATGAGAAAAAATACTGTAAAAAATTTAAGACTTAAACTTGCTGATAATAAGACTATTCTTTCTTGATCCAATGGAGAGGTTACTAAGGCTGAAACTATTAACTATAAGACTAACCTTCCAGAAGAAGAAGGTTTATTCAGTCAAAGAATTTTTGGACCAATCAATAACTACGAATGTGCTTGTGGTAAATATAAAGGATACCGTTATGATGGAATCGTTTGTGAAAAATGTGGTACTAAAGTCACTAACTCTAACATCCGTCGTGAAAGAATGGGTCACATCCATTTACCTTTCCCTGTTGTTCATACATGATACATCAATGAAAGTCCAAGTATTTCCAAATTATCTTTAATTCTTAATTTTTCAACTGACAAAATTATCGATGAAGTTGTTTATTTCAAATCTTACATCATTATCGACAACGGTGGATATTCTAAATACTTTAAAAACAAAACATTATTCAATTTAGATGAAAGATATTCTGAATCTACTGGAAACCGTAACATGCTTATTAAGTTCTTTAAAGAAATCTTAATCCCTTCTTTCGAAAAAGATTCTGTTCATGAAACTATTGCTAACGAATACATTGAGACGTTAAATTCTGGAACATTCACTTTCGATATTGATGGAATTGTTGAATTTGTTAACACTTATTCCAAAGTTAAAATGGGAATTGGTTCTGAAGCTATCTTTAGTTTAGTTAAACAAATAGACTTAAACAAAGAAATCGCATCAATTAAAGAAAAACAAGAAAACAAAACCGCTACTGACTACGATAAGGTGAGATTGAAAGTTCTTTATGCTTTCAAAAAATCTGAAAACTCTCTAGAATCCATGTTCTTAACTGATATTCCTGTAACTCCTCCTGATACTCGACCTTTCATTAGATTACAAAATGGAAACTACAGTACTAGCGAAATTAACGAATTATATCGTAAAATTATCATGAGAGTATCTACACTTAAAGAATTAATTGATTTGGATTCTCCTCTTCGTTTAATCTATGAACAAAAATGTAACCTTCAAGTTGCTGTTGATAATTTATTCGACTCAAGTTCTCAAACTTCAAGTTCTCAAGCTCAAGAAGGACCTAAATCTCTAACTGAATACTTAAAAGGTAAAACTGGATTATACCGTCAAAACCTATTAGGAAAACGTGTTGACTTTTCTGGACGTAGTGCTATTGTTTCTGGACCAGAATTAAACATCTATGAAATGGGTATGCCTATCGATATGATTCTTAAAATCTTTGAACCATTCATTTGTTATGAGTTAACTAAAAAAATTGACAATAATCCTATTTGTGAAACCGTTGCACAAGCTAAGCTTCTTATAACTTCTCGTGATGACTGTATTTGACCATTCGTTTACAAAGTTGTTAAAGAAAGACCTGTTATCTTAAACCGTGCTCCTACTCTTCACAAACTTGGTATTCAAGCATTCGAAATTAAGCCTACTAATGAAAAAGCAATTCGTTTATCTTCTCTAACTTGTTCTGGATTCAACGCCGACTTCGATGGAGATACTATGGCATTACATGTTCCATTAAGTGATGAAGCTGTTAATGAAGCAAGAGCTATTATGATGTCTTCAAGCAATATTATTACCCCAAAAAATGGTAAGCCGACAATTACTCCTACTCAAGATGTTGCTTTAGGTATTTACTATCTAACTTGTGTTAAACAAAACGAACCAGGTGAAGGAATTATTTTTAGTTCCGTTGATGAAGTTAATTTAGCTCTTTCAAATAAATCTGTTACTATTCACTCAATCATTGCTATTACAACTAACGCTTTCTCTAATAAAAATCTTCCTGCTGATCAATTATTAGTTACTACTGTTGGACGAATTATCTTTAATAGCACTATTCCTTCTGGTTTCTCTTTCATTAAAGCTATTTCAATCATCTCGACTTCTTCTGATTTAACTGAAGTTATTAAAAACATTGATATTTCTAAGCATGCAGAAGGTGTTAAAAAATCTGACCTTGGTAAATTAATTATGGATGTGTTTGAAAAAACTGACTCTTACGTTGCAAGTAAAATGGCTGATAAGATTAAATCTGTAGGTTTCAAATATGCTACCAAATCTGGTTACTCTTTCTCATGTTTCGAATTTCCTATATATGATGCAAAAGATAACTATATCAAAGAAACTAACGAAAAGATTGATGTTATTCGTCAAAAACACCACGAAGGTTTATTAACTGAAAATGAAAGATATCTAAGAACTATCGAAGCTTGAACTAAGGTTAATGAAAAAGTTTCTGCCGACATGAGTAAAATCGTTAATGATCCTAAGAACTTATTCAATCCTATCATCCAATTAAACAAATCTGGAGCGAGAGGTAACTTATCTCAATATTCACAAATGCTAGGTATGAGAGGTTTAATGACTAAGTCTTATAATTATTCATTAGCTTCCCAAGATTCTAACATTGTTAAGGACGTTATCGAACAACCAGTATTAAATTCTTTTGTTAATGGTTTAAATATTTCTGAATTCTTCAATGCGGCTTATGGTGCTCGTAAATCAATGATCGATACCGCTTTAAAGACTTCTAAATCTGGATATATGACTCGTAAATTAGTTGACTCAGCTCAAGATATCATGATTACAAAAGATGACTGTGGAACTGACGAAGGTATCATTGTTTCTCCTATCAAGAATATCCAAGGACAAATTATCGTTCCTTTAAAGGAAATTATTGCTGGACGATACGCAAGTTCCGACGTTTCTAAAGAAGGCAAAACTTTTGTTAAAGCTGGAGAGTTGATTTCTAAAGAAGTTGCTAAGGAAATCGAATCTGCTGGAATTACAGGTGTTGAAATCTTCAGCCCAATTAGATGTAAATGTAAACACGGTATTTGTAAGAAATGTTACGGTATTGATATAACTACTTTTGCTCCTGTTACTTTAAACTCTCCTGTTGGTGTTATCGCTGCTCAATCATTAGGTGAACCAGTTACCCAATTGAACATGAACGCAAAGCATACCGGTGGAGTTGCTGGAAACGCCCAAATTGCCCAAGGTTATGAACGTATTAAACAATTATTCGATATTGTTGAACCAAAGGAACACGAACTTGCTATTTTAGCTGAACACGATGGTAAAGTTACCGCTATCTCTGTTGAAAGTCAATATAACCAAGTTAATGTAGAATATTCTAATGGTACTAGCAAAGTATTCAACATTCCTGCCAACCTAAAACTTAACTATGCAGTAGGTGACACTTTTAAATCCGGTTCTCCTTTATCATTCGGTTCCTTATCTTTAAAACAAGCTCTAGCTATTAATGGTATTGATTTCGTTATCCAATATATCATTCAAGAAGTTCAAAGAGTTTACCGAAGTCAAGGTATTGAAATTAACACCAAATATCTTGAAGTTATTGTTAAAAAGATTACTGAAAATATGATTGTTATTTCTAGTGGAGACTATGAAGATACTTACCCAGGTCAATCTATCAAAGTTAATGACTTATATGAAAAGAACAAAATCTTATTCGATAGAAAAAAACAACCTATTACCGCTATCTACCAACTTACTGGTTTAGATAAGATTCCAAGTTTCTCTTACTCTTTCTTATCTGCTGCTTCCTTCCAATATACTAAGAAAATCTTAATTAACTCTGCTATTAATGGCGAAGTTGATGAATTGAAATCATTAAACGAAAATGTAATTCTTGGAAAATTAATCCCTGTAGGTACTGGTAAATTAGATGATTCTTCTGCTTTAAAAGAAATGGCTGATGAAATTGTTAAAAAAGAATACTAGAAATTCTTCTAAAATAGTTTTACAGACTACAACAGACTACATTTTTTGTTGACAAGATTATACAATCATATATTACAATAGTAGTAGTAAAGTTTTTCTATAATCTATAAAATAACTATACACATAATGAATAAGAAAGTCTTAACTCCTTTTGTTTCTTTTCTATCCGCTTTTTCTTTTATCCCCACATTATTATCTTTAACAAGCTGTAATAAGGATAAATTTATTGAAACGACTATGATTTATTCTGAACAAAATTTCACTAACTATTTAAAAGATCATCACACTATTTACAATGAACCGTTAGATGAAAATGATACTTCAGAACAAATAAAAGATTACTTTATCGCAAATAATAGGGTTAGTGGAAAAAACTTAATCTTATCAACTATTATGACGCTAGGCGGAAATTTGCTTGGTCTAGATTTAATAAATGGCGCAAAGATAAAAATCGGATACAATAATAACACTTGTTTTGTGAGACTTGAATCTGATGTAGTGGATTTAAATCAGTCTGGTAAAGTATACAAAAGCGGAACATACATTCAACATTCGTTTTACAAAGATAAGATTATCTCAAAAACAGAAGTTATTTTTTCAATAGTCAACAATCAAGATAGTAAAAAATACAATAATCTACATGAAGCAAATCTATTGGAGTCTAAAATGTTAGACTCTGGAATTTATATAGATGAGGAAACTAATTACTTAACTTTTGCCTTTGATTATCGTATCTCTGAAAGTCCAGGTCGATCATATAGATTTTATTTTGAACCTTCTTGATATCCAAATATTGCTGCTTCAATCTCATAATAAGTTAAAGAATATTCCTTTCTTTTGCATCTTAAGGATTCCTTTTATTTCTTCTTTGTAATTATCGCATACCCGTCATCGATATCATAAATTTTGCAATCAAAATCCTTGTTTTGTTCCAATCATTTTCTAAAAGCATTAACCCTATCTACCAGATTTTTCTGGTTCTTTGTTAGATTTTGTTTTTCGTTAAATTTCTTTAAAAAAATATTATCAATGAACATTGTCCCATCTTTGTTTAAAAAAGCTAGATATTTAGAAACGAGAAGTTCTTGATGTGATTTAGGCCCATCGATAAGGATAAAATCATATGTTTTTGAAGGAGTGTATAAAAAAGCATCCATATTAACAAGAATAACATCTTCATTATCTAAAAACCGTTTTGCTTTCAAAAAATTACTTTCATTCTTTTCAATACTAACAACCTCCTTTATTCCACTTTCTTTCCTGACTAAGGCTGCACTGTAACCGTATGCTGTGCCGATTTCAAGATAAGTGTGGTATCTTTTATCCTTAATGATATTTATTATGGTTTGTGCGGTGTTATCTCTTAAAATAGGGATATTATCTTTTAAAGAGGAGTCTTTTATCTTTTGAACCAAATCATTTTCTTTTTCCATAAGTTTATATTATCTTATTTTAAAGAACCAGGGATTTTTCAGTCTATGGCAAGCTCAGGATATCTTTTATGAATGACAAAAAGCATTTTCTTAACAGTATCAACTCTTTTGCATGTTGTGTTATTGATTACCTTAGTTCCTTTTTCTTTCTTTAAAGGGGCGATTTTTCTGTTAATATCTAAAAAGTCTCTTTTTTGGATTTGTTTATATAAAGTGTCAATATTCGAATCAACGATTCCATATTTCTTTTTAAACTGCCCCATACGACGCATACAACGAGCAAAGATGGTAGATTTTAAAAAGAAGTCGACACTTGGGTTAGTCACGATTTCTTTTAATCCTCTTCCTTCAATAACGATAGATTTATTTTTGATGTATGGAAAGATAACGTTTTGGTTTAATCAGTTTCGATATCATTTTTTTCTCGCAAGCATCGCAGCTTTTAAAGCTAATTCTTCATATCCAATCTCGCCGGCAATATTTTTACCATTATAATAAACA
This sequence comes from Mycoplasmataceae bacterium, assembly GCA_031282725.1. Taxonomy (GTDB): domain Bacteria; phylum Bacillota_I; class Bacilli_A; order Mycoplasmatales; family Mycoplasmoidaceae; genus Malacoplasma_A. The sequence continues at coordinate 4,342 of JAITDD010000050.1, read as the reverse complement.
TCTTTCCCAACATATTCAAAGTTATACTGTTCCATAATATCGATACATTTTTTTTGCGCAAAGTTGGAAATATTGTGACATTGTAAAGCTCAAGCATAACTACGATATACATTTCCAGTAGATAAAAAAGAGAACCCTAATGATTTGGCAACTTCTAATCCCGCTGAGCTTTTTCCACTACTACTAGGCCCATTAATGGTTATGGTATATTCTTTCTTTTGGATTTTATTCATCTTCTTAAATTATATAAGTTATTATTTTAAAAAATAAAAAAAATAGCCGCTTAATTGTTAAAAAAATCATCGTCCGCAAGCTTGGTAAAAGTGTATTTTTGCTTAAAAAATGAGTGAAGTTTATTGCGAATGTGTTGATTCATTATCTTATCTTCTGTTGTTTTGTTTAATATTAATTTTCAAATCGCAATAATTTGATTTTCTCATTTTTCGTCTGGGGGATTTTGTTTATAAATATTTTTTGAATAGCTGTAAGAATTCGGGTGGGAATTGTACAAATAAATGTTTTTTTTATAAAAGTATATTTCTTTCGCATAACAAACGCATAGAAAATAAATAAATATATCTTCTCCTTGAAAAATAAATATGACATCCTTGAGAATTTCGTTAATTTTAATTAATAAACTTTTTCGATAAATTTTTGCTCAAACACTTCAACCTATTCCTAGATTCAATGCATCTTCTTTTTTATCAATTGACAACATTTTATTAACTGAAAAAGGAATATCATAATTTTGATTATTTTCATTATCTCATACTAATGTATCACCAATAATCATATCTACATTTCTTTGTTTTTGAAATATATTGATAGCATTTTGTAAAAAAGTAAAATCGATTAGCAAATCATCAGCATCAACGAAAATAATATATTCTCCTTTTGCATTATTCAATCCGATATTACGACATTGATTTGGATATTGGCGAATCTCGTTGTGTAATATTTTTAAATTAAGTGCATTCTTTTCAAGTGATTGTAAAATATTTAAAGTATTATCATCACTACAATCATCTACGCATATGATTTCGTATTCTTTATATGTTTGTTGAGATAAGTAATTTAAACATATGGGGATATATTTTTCCACATTGTAACAAGGAATAATTATTGACACCATAATTATGTAAAATTATATACCCCATGGGTCAGAAAAATAGACTATTCGAACAACTGCAGAAAATAATTCAAACATTCAATAGTTGATTTTGGGGAGTGTGAAAATATTAGAATAAGGAAATATTAATCAAAAAGATTAACCGCTTTTTCTTCTTCAACTTCTTCACTTGAGTCGATAAGGTTGCAATAAACTACATGATTGTTGTAATGAATATCCAATTTTTCTTTTGCGGTACTTTTCGTAATCTCTTTAATTAATAAATAGTCAAGTTTGTTGTTTTCGTAAAGAACTACAAGTTTATCATTATTATTTGTTAAATAAGCATGAAGTACATTTATTGAATTAGCTTTAGTTATATTGATTAGAGGTTTTGGCACGGAACTTCTTTTTCCGATAAATACACTTTCTTTATCGATTTTTTTAATTCCTTGTGAACAAATGATAGAAAGATATTTCTTATTAGGATAGTCAATAAAAATAGAAGAAATATCATTACTTGTCTTTCCGATTCTAACTCCTGTAGCATTTTTTCCGATAACCGGAATTTGGCTAATAGGATATCTAAGTCCATTACAATTAGTGGTTAAGAAACCAATCATCGTATTTTCGTTATTGGTATCATTTATTATTGCACAAACCAATTCGTCTTCCTCTAATAAATTAATTACTTTTGAAGTTTTGATTATTTTTGTATTTAAATCTTTAATATATATTTGTTTTACATATCCTTTTTTTGTAGCTAAAACAATGGTTTGTTCTTGATTTGTTGGGTTAATTTCAAAAGCTTTTAATATCTTCTCGTTTGTTTCTATAGCACTGATACTGTTGATATGAACTCCATTCTCTTTTCATTTAGTTTGGTTTATTTTGTAAACTGGAATAGTGATAAAATTTCCTTTATTAGTGACTAAAACTACTTTATTTTTTTGATTAGAAAGGAATTGAGAAACTTGGATATCTGATTCTTTTAAACCGATTTCCTCATAAGTATTATTTTCGAAACTTTTCATTGAAACATTTTTTAAATAACCATCCCTTGTACATACAAAAAAAACCTCTTTATCCTCAATTGTTTCGCTTAAATCAATCTCTACTTCACTTTCTTCATCACTAAACATCGATTTTCTTTTACAATCTTTGAAGGTTTTTTTATACTCTTTAAATATATTTTTGATGTAATCGTTTCGATATTTTTGATCGTTTATGATACTTGTGTATTCTTTTATTTGTACTTCTAATTCTTCTAACTCGTTTTTTAAAGCAACAACGTCGGTATTGCTTAAACGATATAAACGAAGGTTAACTATAGATTCAGATTGGTTTTTGGTGAACTTATATTTTGTTTCTAATTGAATCATCGCATCAGCTTTATCTTTTGATTTACGAATCAATTTAATTACATCTTCCAAAATACTAATTGCTTTTATCAATCCAGTAATTATTTCTTTTTGTTTTTCAGCTTTGTTTAAATCGAATTTGGTATATTTTAAAACAATTTCTTCGCAATAAGTTAAGAATGTATCGAAATAAGATAATAACCCAATAAGGCAAGGCTTACGATCTTTGATACATATCATGTTGAAATTGTATGAAATCTGTAGTTGAGTATGTTTTAAAAGAAATTTTTTCATCAGTTCATAGTTATCTGAGTTTTTTAAATTAATACAAATAGAAATTCCTTTTTGGTCAGTTTCGTCGTGACATTCGCTAATTCCCAAGGTATCATATTTTGAAGCACATTCATTTATCTCGTCAATTAATTCTGCCTTATTAACTTCGTATGGGATAGAAGTAATATAAGCTTGTTTTTTATTCAATAAATTAATTTCACCTCGAATGTTAATTTTCCCTTTTCCAGTCTCATAAGCATCAACAACTCCTTTTTTATTCAAAATAATTCCTCCTGTAGGAAAATCAGGCCCTGGAAGAATTTTAAGGAAAGTTTCTAATGAAGCATCTGGTTTATCAATCTTTTTAATTAAACAATCTAATAACTCGATAATATTAAAAGGAGGTATATTTGTGGCATATCCAGCGGCGATTCCGCTACTTCCATTAATCAATAGATTTGGCAATAATGCAGGAAGAATAGTAGGTTCCATTTCTCCGCCATCAAAGTTTTCAATAAAAGGAACGGTTTCTTTTTTGATATTATTAATTAAACATTCTGCATACAGACTTAATCTCGCTTCAGTATATCGCATTGCCGCACAAGCATCATTATCTATTGAACCATTATTACCGTGCATGTCAATAAGAGGGATATTTTTCTTTCATTGTTGACTCATTACAACCATAGCATCGTATATAGACGTATCTCCGTGTGGGTGGTATTTACCGATAACTTCTCCCACTGTTCTTGCTGATTTTTTATGAGGTTTGTCATGGAACATTTGTAAAGTATACATTGCATATATAATTCTTCGTTGAACTGGTTTTAGTCCATCTCTAACATCAGGCAAGGCTCTGTCTTGAATAATATATTTTGCATAACGAGAAAAGGCGGAGGAGAATATATTCTCAATCTTTTCATTTTGAACTATTGAATTATCATTGATTTTAATTTCTTTCTTCATTTTTTTATGCTTTTTTAGAATATGTTTCCTACCTTTAAATTATATTTATTAAAACTTGGAGAAAAAAATTTTTGATGCAATAACAAAACTTGTCAAATAAACATATTTTAAAGTCTAGTTTACCGTTTTAGATTGTTCTTTTCTACGATATTATTGATGTCTTTTTCCATTTTATCCTGTTTAATTTTTATCTCTTTGATGTCTCCTTTAACTTCTTTAAATTCGTCAATAATATTTTTTTGAAAAGTTTTGTTTTCTAGTCTGTCTTCTTCCCGTATTCTTCTCGCTTCTTCTTTATCGGTTTCTCTCAATCTTCTCGCTTCTTCTTTATCCTCTTTTCGTTCTTTCTCCATGTTAAGTTGTCATTTACGATTTTCTTCCATATCTGCTTCTCTTAATCTTCTCGCTTCTTCTTTATCTTCTTTTCGTTCTTTCTCCATGTTAAGTTGTCATTTACGATTTTCTTCCTTCTCTTCTTTTCGTTCTCTTTCCATACGTTCTTCTTTTCTTCGTGCCTCTATTGCTTCTTTCTCTCTTTGTTTCTTATCTTCTAAATACATTTTAAGAAATGAATCGAATTTTTTATCATTACCTGTTTCAAACATTTCTGGGTTTAACTCTTTATTAATAATTA
>JAITDD010000049.1 GCA_031282725.1 Mycoplasmataceae bacterium | reverse complement strand
AAGTATCAAGAAATATTTTGTCGAAAACCCAGAAAAATACCAAGCAATTTTGGAGAAAGTAAGTAGTTAATTCTTAGTCCTTATCATTGTTTTATCATTTGTTAACTGCTTTCTTTCTCATTATTTTTACACTAGACAAAATAAGCTTTGATAATAATAATTCGGTGAATAAAATTGGAATGAGTTAGCACTAAAATCACGAATTAATATAATGATTTTATGAAAAATAACGATTTATTAAACGAATTAAAAGAAAGAGGAATTATCGAATATACAGCAGAATCTGAGAAAGGAAATCTTGATAATTTTTTCGATATTAAAAACAGAAACAAGAAAGCCGCATACATAGGAGCTGACCCTTCAGCAAAATCTCTTCACTTAGGAAATTATGCCACTTATATAGTTCTTAAATGATTAAAAAAAGCTAATTACCAAATCTATGCTATTATCGGTGGAATTACTGGAATTGTCGGAGATCCACGTGACCCAATCTATTCTGGAGGCGATGCTAAAGAAAGAGATGTTGCTAATATCAAAGCGATCGAAAATAATGTCAAATCGATCACGAAACAATACAAAACTATTTTCAAAGTCAGCAACATAGTCAACAATATTTCCTTTTACAAAAACATGTCAGTATGAGAATATTTGAGAGAAATCGGAAAAAGAATTAATGTCAACTATATCTTAAATAAGGATGTGGTTTCTCGAAGACTTAGTACCGGAATCTCCTATGCGGAATTCAGTTACAACCTTTTGCAAGGATGAGATTGAACTGTTATGTATTTTGATGGAATGGAAGAAAAAAAATATGTATCTCATCAAATGCTTTGTCAATTTGGTGGCGCTGACCAATGAGGTAATATAACCACCGGATTAGAGTTTATTCGAAAAAAGTGTTCCGAAAAAAACTTGCCTAACAAAGCTTGTTGCTTTGGAGTTAAACTCTATTTAAAACCTGACGGAACCAAGTTCGGTAAATCTGCTTCTGGTGCTATTTGATTAGATGAAACAATGACTTCTAATTACGAATTCTACCAATATCTATACAACCAACCTGATGATGCGATGAAAAGTCTTTTATACCGTTTTACATTGATTGAAAGAAAAGTAATCGATGAAATCATTGATAAACACTCAAAAAAACCTTATGAAAGATTGGCTCAAAAAACTTTGGCGGATACTGTTACTATTGATGTTAGAGGAAAAAAAGCTTTAGAAGAAGCTAATCAAATTCGAGAAATCCTTTTCCATGGTGGATTGGAAAAAGCCCCATTATTTATGATGAAAAAAGTAATCAAAGAAATTTCTAACAAAGTATTTTTAAAGGAAGAACAAAGTATTTCCTTGATTGATGTTTTGGTAAATAGTTCTATTTGTGAATCTAAATCCCAAGCTCGTAAATTAATTGAACAAAAATCTATAAGTTACAACGGCGAAACTATTTCAGATATCAATTTTACCTTTTCAAAAAAGAAAGTTGTTGAGTTTATTAAAAAAGGTAACAAGACGTATATTATTCTTGATTGATTGAATTAAGCTTAAATTATTAGAATAGAGAAATATTATTTCTTAGAAGCTTTAGGTTTTTCTTCAGGATATTTTTCTGGATGTTTTTTCTTCATTTCAGCAATAAATTTTTCTTTATCCATTTTTCCATATTTTTTCATTAAATCAACACAAACTTTGTAATCATTAATTGCTCAATCGATATCTTGGAATTTATCTACAAACACGGTTTTGTTTTGTAATCGTTTGTAAGTTTCAAAGAAATCTTTAATAACTGCTAATTCGTGTGGGTTGATATCTTTTAAAGAGTTAACATGTTTTCATCTAGGATCACAATCAATTACGGCAATTAATTTTGTGTCAGTTTCTCCATTGTCAATCATTTCCATTGCTCCAATAATTCTAGAAGGAACAATAATTCCAGGCATAAAAGCTTGATCTGCGAAAACGATAACGTCTAAAGGATCGCCATCTCAATCTAAAGCTTCAGGAAGAAAACCATAATTTTGTGGATAAACACTAGGACCATATAAAATTCGATCAACACTAATTTTACCTGTTTCACGATCGTATTCGTATTTAATGTTGGAGTTTTTTGGGATTTCAATTGTTACTGAAAGAACGATTTTATTTTTATTATCCATTTTTCATATTATATTCAACTCTGTTTTTTGAAATATTTAAAGCATTATATAAGCCTCAATTAATACACATGCGAGTTAATTTTTTAGCTAAATGCTTTATTTGTAACATTTATTTCATATAAATAACATTCGATGAATATAATAATAATATCATGATTACTTATGCGAAACAAAAAGGTATTAGTATTTCTCCACGTAAATTAGGGTTAATTTGTGATTTAATTAGAGGAAAAAAAGTCATCGAAGCTAAACGAATCTTGATGGTTCTTGACAAAAAAGGTGCCAAAATAGTTTTAAAAATTCTAATCTCTGCCGTTGCTAATGCCTCTCATAATCTTAGTTTAGATATTAATAAATTGTATGTTTTAAACGCTATCGCTGATCAAGGAATTACAATTAAAAGAACTCTTCCAAAGGCAAAAGGTAGCGCTAGTGTTCTTAAGAAAAGACATTCTCATTTAACAATTACAGTTAGTGATGATGCTAGCGACAAACTTAACCAACACAAAAAAATTAGTGGAAAATCTAAAAAGCCTGTTATTGCTAAAAATAACAAAAACAAAAAGAATTTTGTTAATCCTTCTAAAAAACAAAAAAACAATATTATTGATAACGAATTACCTAACATTGCTGTTGATGAAAACCAAATGCCTGTTATCGAAGATGAGAATCCAATTGACCAAGTTTCTCTTAAAGATGAAATTAAGATTGCTTCTATAATAGAAGAAAAGGAGGAGAAGAATAAATAATTATGCCAATTAAAACATTACGCCCTCGTAGTAGCGGTCGAAGAAATATCATCACAATCGATTATAAAAAACATTTAACTGTTGATAAACCCCACAAACAATTAACAAAAAGTATTCACAATGAATCTGGACGTTCCAACACTGGTAAAATTGCGGTTAGACATAAAGGTGGAAGAAATAAAAGAAGATATAGAGAAATTGATTTTAAAAGAAATATTTTTGACATCCCTGCTGTTATCAAAACTATCGAATACGACCCTAACAGAACTTGCTTCATCAGTTTAGTCGTTTATAAAAATGGAAAAAAATCTTACATTCTTTCTCCAAAAGATATTAAAATTGGGGACGTTGTTGTAAGTTCTAAAACTGCAGATATTAAAACAGGAAACACATTACCTATTGGATTAATTCCTGAAGGTACTTTCGTTCACAATGTTGAATTAACTCCAAACCACGGTGGTCAATTAGCTCGTAGTGCTGGTGCCAGCGTTCAAGTTCTAGGTAAAGATGAAACAGGCGAATACACAGTAATCAAACTTAATAGCGGTGAAACTAGAAAAATTTTTAACGCTTGTTTAGCTACAATCGGATTAGTTTCCAATGAAGATCATGGAATTATCAATTTAGGTAAAGCAGGAAAATCTCGTCACTTAGGAATTAAGCCAACAGTTCGAGGTAGTGCAATGAACCCTAACGATCACCCTCACGGTGGTGGTGAAGGTCGTCAAGGTGTTGGTCGTCCAGCTCCTTTATCTCCTTGAGGTAGAAGATTAGTTGGAGTTAAAACTCGTAACCCCCACCGTGCTAGTAACAAATTAATTATTAAACGAGCGAAAGGAAAGGTATTATAATAATAATTGAGTTATGAGTTCTATAAGAAAACACCGTATCGTTAAAAGAAAAAGAGCTAACAAGTTAGTTAAGAAAGAACTTTTAAGAAAAAAGAAAGCTGATAAAGCTTACAGAAAACAAAAACTTTCTAGCTCTGTAAAGGCATAGTTTTTAATTGTTCATATAGACATTTTGACACTTCTGTTGAATGTAATGAAAAATTAGTAAAATCTTCATCTGGAGCATATTTATTAGGATAGTTTCCCAAAGTCTCGATATTTCCACAATAAGCTTCGGTTTCTGCGATAGTTCTTCCTCCCCAATAAATTCCGCAGACACATCCCGCATTATCAAAAACAACGGAACCACTAGAACCACCTTCTAGAATATCGCAGGAATGAGGTTGCATTAATATATCATTAGCAACAGAATACTTTGTTTGTTCGTCGTCAATAAAATGGCTCATATTAATAAGTTCATGAAGTTCATTATTAGGGCCTTTTACTCAATTTTTTCCTTTATATCCGGCTGAATCAAAATAACGACAAGAGATAAATTCAAATTTGGCTGGGTTTGATTTACCATGTACCGGATATCCACCGATGAAAAATTGTTCTTCTTCAGCACTTGAATTTTGATCAATTCGAAAATTCAAATCTCTATTATGAAGTTTCGATATATAACTATTATTTTCGTCACAATATGCGTTTATTTGGTCTAAAGAAGAAGGCGAATGTGAAGTAGTATCTGGATAAAAGGATACCTTATATAAAGCAACATCACTAGCAATATGATCATAGTTGGTAGGAAAAAATGCGTGAGATTGACCAATATCTACAACAGTTTTGAATGATTTATATTCCGCTAATGTCCCATTGTCTTTCATTTGGCTTCATCCTCTTAATCCCCCAACTTTATCAACACCTAGTTTCACATGTCAATTAGTTAGCATGTAGTAATAGTTTTGTCCGGCGTCAACTTCTTTTTTCACGATTCATCCAGTTCCGCGACACGAATACATCCCGGCTATTCCAATAAGGCTAAAAGAAATATTCTTAATTTTGGTTTTAGTTGCATTAAAATAATCTATGTCAGCTTGATTGTGAATGTAGATATCGCTACTTTGTTCATTAGAAATTTCAACAGTATCTCCAATTTTGTCATAAAAAACAATGTGAGCATGAATAGTTTCTACGGGCACTGCTTTTAATATGTAAGAGAATTTGTTTTGTCTTGTAAAATAAGAATCTAATACTGAACCATTGCCGGCATTAAGGATATCAATTTTAGTAAATTTTTTTTCCACATCATCTGTTATTGTGAGTTTGTTTTGTTCGGTTCCGTAATAAAAATCGTTGTTATTAATGTATAAACCTTTATCCTTTGATGTTGAACAAGAAACAGGGAAGAAGATAAAGAATGGGGTGAAAAAGATGGGAAGGATTAAAATTTTATTTTTCATATTGTTCTTTTAGCATTATTAGTGCGTCAACTCCGTTTTTGTAATAACCATTTCTTTTTGCAACGATTTTGAAATTATGTTTAAGATAAAAACTTATCGCTGAGGTGTTAGTTTCGGCAACTTCTAAAATTATATCACTTTTTAAATTCTGTCCTATTATATATCTAAGTAGAGATGTAGCAATTTTGCATCTACGGTATTCTTCTTTTACAAAAATTTTAAAAATATCAACCATCCCTTCGCTTACTTGAGCTATAAGGTATCCAACGACATTTTCAGTTTCTTTCTCTAATGCTACTAAAAAAGAATAATCAGATTTGCCAAACATATCTTCTAACTGTTTTAAAGAATAACAAGTATCTGGAAAATTCTTTTGTTCGTACTCTGATATTTGTGAAAGATGTGAAGATTCAGCCTTTTTAAAATAAAACATGTCCCGTCATTTCCTTAGGAATTTCAATATTTAAATATTTAAGAATACTTGGGGCGATATCTGCAAGTTTTCCATCGCTAATTTTTTTGATGTTTTTGTCACAGATAATAAGAGGTACTTTGTTTGTGGAATGACTCGTGATAATTTCATTCTTATCATTGAACATAACTTCCGCATTCCCATGATCCGCGGTAATGAAAAGAGTGTAATTGTTCTTTAAAGCTTCTTTATAAATCATTCCGACACATTCATCAACTTTCTCAACAGCTTTGATAGTAGAATGAAAATCTCCAGTATGCCCCACCATATCACCGTTTGCGAAGTTACAGATAATGACATCGTTTTTAGTCATATTGTTTATTAATTGTTCACAAACCTTATCTGCACTCATTTCAGGAATAGAAGCATAAGAAGGGGTTTTAGGACTGTCGATAATAATTTTTGTTTCTTTTGGATAATCAATTTCTTCCCCACCATCAAAGAAGAAGGTAACATGAGCATATTTTTCTGTTTCAGCGATCCTTAATTGGTTTAGATTATTTTTACTAATGACACTGCCTAATGAGTTTATTATCTTCTCTGGTAAAAAAGCAATTGAACTTGGAACAATACCTTCATACTTCATCATTGTAACAAAATAAAGATTTTTCTTTCTTTCACATTCGAAATCATATAAGGAGGAGTTAAAAATAAGGTGGGATAATTCTCTGGCTCTGTCTGGACGATAGTTAAAGAAGATAACGCTATCATTATCAGATAAACAAATTTCACTGTTTGGATAGCTTTGGTTTAAGGAAGGAACAATAAATTCGTCGGTAATATTTTTATCATAATTTTCTTGAATAAAAGAGAAAGGGTCGGTAAAAAAAGAATTAGTTTTTCCTAAAAGAACATCGTAGAATAAAAGGACACGATCCCAATTTTTATCTCTATCCATTGAATAATAGCGACCACTAATACTTCCTATCTTAACATTATTTTTTTCTAATACTGGCTTCAATTCATTTAAATCGTTTAATAAGGATTTAGGAGCAACATCTCTTCCATCGGCAAATATATGTAAAATAACGTCAACATTCTTTCCTTTAAATGTGTTAATTAAAGCAAGTAAGTGTTCGAAAGAAGAGTGAACTCCACCTTTGGAAACAAGTCCCATGATGTGCAGTTTTGATTTGTTTTTTTGACAATGTTTGATCGCTTCATTAAAACTTGGGTTAGAAGTAAACTTATTTGTTTCAATAGCATTATTGATAATGGAAAGTCCAGTATATACCACTCTTCCAGCTCCGATATTTAAATGCCCCACTTCACTATTTCCCATTTGACCTTCTGGTAATCCAACACTTTTTCCACTGGCTTCTAGTGAGGAATGAGCAAATTGATCGAATAAGAAATCAAGATTAGGAGTTTTAGCAGCCTTTACAGCATCACCAACACCATCTTCGTTTATTCCAACCCCATCCATAATAATTAGGCAAACCTTACTCATAAAATTAAGCGTCAATTCTGTTAACAACAAACTTTTTATTTAAGAAAGAGAATAATCATAAGATAGATTCGGCTAATAAAATTCCGGCAACAGGAACATAAATCTTAACGGCAGAACCAGGAGGAACTTTATTACTTCCAGAATCGATAATATCATTGAAGTTTCACATTGCTGTTGTTGCCCCGTAAACTGAACGGTGAGCAATAAAGAAAAGAAGAACTAAATAAGTTAAATAAACAATTGGATAGATTGAACCAATAAGAATTGATTTTGTTATTTTTTGCTCTTTAATACTTACTTGTTGTTTAGAAAAAAGATTAAGAATAAAAAAAGCAATACAAAAGGCTGGGCCTATCATGTGGATACAAACATTAACAACTCATCATCAAGCCTCTCCTAAAGAATAATAATCATGTAAAGCTTTATTTGTGGCTTGTCCTGGCAAAAGAAGGACATTAAAAAGAATAAACACAAGAGCTGAATAAGAGCAAGCTGAGATTAAAAAAGTATTCGTTCGCATAAATTTAAAATGTTTAAAAAAATTAATAATTCAAAGAATAAAAAAAACGATCATAATAAGAGCATTTTGATATGTTAGATAGTGTAAGCAACCATATCAAGGGTAGAAAGGGTCTAGATTTGCATAAACAGGATTATCGTTTTTATTGTTAGGCAAACAAGTAGAAACGAATTGAATGATTAATCCGAAAGTAAAAAGAAAGATAATGATAAAAGGAAGAATCAATCTAGCTTTTCCACTTTTATTTTGATATCTGTATTCAGATAAAAGTTCAATCATATTCTATAATAATTTGTTGTAATATTCGATAACTTGCGCAATATCAATTCCTTGGTTAGTTTGTGTAAGTTCTGGGTAAGAAGAATAAACTCCGGATTTTAAAGCGATATCAACGTTAACGAAAGGTTTAACATTAGCAGCTTGTACATCGTATCCAGAATATTTGATATCTTTTGAATTTAGTTTTACAGAAATGTTATCTCCAGGTTTGCAAATGTAACTAGGGATATTGATTATTTTCCCGTTAACCAATATGTGTCTGTGGCTAACTAATTGTCTAGCAGCTCTTCTTGTAGGGGCAAATCCCATACAGAAAACAAGATTGTCAAGTCTACTTTCTAACAAATGAAGGAAGTTTAACGATGTAGAACCTTCCATTTTAATCGCATTAACAATGAATCTTTTAAGTTGTTTGTCATTCATTCCATATAAGGATGCTACTTTTTGTTTTTCGGTTAATTGAACTTTATATTCACTAGCTCTCCCTCTTTTTTGTCCATGTTGTCCCGGAGCATATCTTCTTTTCTTTTTTCCTTGTGTAAACTCTTTATCATTCTCTAATAAACTGAATCCTAAACGACGACTACGTTTAAATATAGGATTCTTCCTTTTGTTTAATTTGTTCTTAACAATGTATGTGCTGCTAGAATGACTCATTATTATTATTATATTTAAAACGAGCCGAAATAAAAAAAGTTAATTTTACCTCTTAATTATCTAAAAGAAAATACCACTTTATCTTTTTCGATTCAGACATTATTTCTTTTAGAGAGACGAAATTTCTTTCTTTTATCATTCTTGATTAAAAAAGTATTTAAATAAACAATTATTGAATTTATTTTATTCAAAGATATATTATCTTCATTAAAATATTTTAAAAGTTCAAAGATAATATTTTTATCATATTGTGTTTCATAAATTTTATTTTTGTAATATATAATGCTAAAATTAGTTTTTTTTCATGCATTAAATAAGGCGATTGTTTTTAAATAGTGCTTTCTATTTTTTTTATTGTATGATTCATATTTTTTTAGCATATCTTTATATTGCTGTGGAGTTAGATTTTGATTACGAAAACGAATTTTGTTTCGTGTATACTTATCATGAAAGTTAGTTTCGTCAATTCCGAAAGGGATCGAATTTTTCGCACAATAAGAGATAATATGTTTTTTTGTTAATTTTTTTTTCAAAAGAGGACGATAGATTTTTAACCCTTTATATTCGCTATTTTCGTGCATTCCATAAAATAATCGAATTGATTTCTTTTCTTCTTGCATAATACATGTTTCTAAAAAATCATCCAGATGGTGTGCGACTAAAACAGTTTTTACTTTATATTTTTTGCTCATTTTTAAAAAGAAGTCATATCTAATGCTTCTTGCGATTTGTTCAAAATTATTTCCGACAAGTTCCTTATATTTTTTGTACATTGATTCACTAACGTTTAATATCTCCAATTTTACCTTATTTTTTGTACAGAAATCTCTCACGGTTCATTCGTCCTTAATAGCAGATTGACGAACATTGTAATTAACATGACACACACATTTTACTTTTTTATAGTATTTATTCAAAAGATACATCGAATCGGGACCACCAGAAACAGCAATAATATATTTTTTAGCTAGCATAATCTTTTTTTAAATATTGACTAATTAATGTTTTTTTATCTTTATTGTTTTTTTTGTTTACATAAAATTTAACATCAAACTCATCGAACTTATATTCTTTTTCTAAATCATAATTATTTTGATTGAAGGAAGAGAGGAAAGTATCGCATTGATAATTATTTTTTATTACACTGACAATAAAAATGTCGGTGTAAGGGAAGAATAACTCATATATTTGTTTTCCCCCAATGATATAAAGAATTTGTTCAGGATTTTTTTTGTCGTATTCAACAACATCTTGCAAGGAAGAACAGTAAATGGCGGTATTTTTCTTTTCGTTTCATTGTTGAATAACTGAATCTATTTTTGTTTCATAAGAAAAGAATGATATTGTTTCATTTTTAAAAGTATTTAAGTAAGAATTAGTTTGTACCAAATCTTGGGAAAGAACAATATTCAATCGTTTAGGTAATGGTCTTCCTATTGAAGTAAATGTTTTTTTTCCCATAACAATAACAGAGAAAGAGGTTGTGTTTCTAAAGTGGTTCATTTCCTCTTTTATGTTTCATGGAAGCTTATTAGAAATCCCGATTCCATTGTTTGAATCCATAGCTCAAACACAAACTATCATTTTATTAAATTATATTTATGAAAGTCTAGTGCAAATACCATAACTTTTGCTATTTTTTCGAGATAAAACAGGCAAAAAATGTGCTTGAATTAGACCGTTAACTAACTTTTTGTTGATAGTCTCTCTTTTTCTTTTTCGATTGCATCTTTAATCTCCAACATAATTTCTTTTTGTTGTTTTTCTCTTTCTCAATTTATTCATCATCTCTTTGAAGGAATTCTGTAAAATTTTCACCCTACAGATTCTAAATCTTTTTGTCTTTCGTTGTCTTCTCTCATTTTATCTAAAGAACTATGATAACGGTAACCATCACATTCAATAGCAAGAAGCGGCGTATCATCGCTCATTACGACTATATCAATTCTATATTCACCGCAGTTATATTGAGGAATAAAATTTAAATGAGGAAAATATTGTCTTAAACTAATTAAAACTTCTTCTTCAAACACACTCTCTGGAGAATGTTTTCTGTTTGATTGAACTACGTCATCTATTTCGTGTGGCTTAGACTGAACATATTTCATAAAATTTTTAAAAAACATTCTACCTTTATTTACGGCATTTTCGGTAGTTATCTCTGTATTGTTTATTGAATTAACTATTATCATTTTTTCTTTAGCACGGGAAAAAGCGACATTCAACCTATTTACACCACCTATGGCATTGATTGGACCGAAATTTTGTAAGAATTTACCTTCTAGATTTCTTGCGAACGCGATTGAAAAAATAATAATATCTCTTTCATCTCCTTGTACATTTTCAAGATTTTTAACAAATAAAGAAACATTTTCCCCTTCTTGATTCTTTCGCAAAAATTCTTCATTGATTTTTTTATCATTGCATTTTTGTAATTTGTCAAATATTAGTTCTTTTTGAGTTATGTTGAATGTGATAATACCAATCGTTCCATGATTTTCTTCTGAGCAAATTTTTTTAACAATCTCGACAATTTTATTTGCTTCAGCTTCATTAACACCATTGTTCCAAATTCCGTTAGTTATGTGGCAATCTTCTATACAATCATCGTTTGGTGCATTTTTGTTCATATAGTTTAGTTTTCCATCATAAATTTTTCTGTTGCAAAATTCAATCAATTCACTATATTTAGAACGGTAATGGTTTGTTAGCATGAAATTTTGAATATTTTCGAAAGTATCACAAAATGTGATGAAATTTTCTTCATTTAATATTTGTTCATCTGTTTCTTCGTATTCATTGTCAAATTTATTCGAAAAAAATGATGTTGGAGGTAATTGTTTTTGATCTCCACAAATTATTTTACATTTTCCTAAGAATAAACATGGAAAAAGTCTTTCTTTTGTCATTTGTGAAGCTTCATCGAAAATGACATAATCAAAGTTAAAATGTCGAAAAAAACGAGAAGCTAATTCGGGCGTAGTGACTATACATTTAAATCCTGCAACAATTTCATCTTTATAGTTCGTAACGCAAAAATTTATCGATTTACGTCGTTGTAGATTTAATTGATGGTAAATTCCAGCTTTATTTTTAGTATTTTGTTGAAATATTTTAGAATTTTCTTTTGCGAAGTGATTTATTTTATCTGAAACGGTATTTTTTTGTTTCTTTATTGTTGACAAAATTGCCGCTGTCGCATTTGAAAGTTCGTTATTATCATATGATTTGAATTTCTCAAAATTCCTTTTAAAATAGAAATAATCTTTTAATTCATCAAAATTATCCACGGTAATTTTATTAAAATCATCTCGTTTACTTTTCTTCATTAAAAGTTTGTTTTTTTTCTCTAGTATGAGTTCATCAAGTTTGCGGAAAAAAGGATTTCAGGAAAAGTTGAATCATTTTTTGTTAAAATGTTTTTTAATAAACTTTTTCTTTTGTTCGATAGAACTTAAATTACTGATCTTGTTATAAAATTCTTCTTCGTCTTTAATATCTATGTATTTTTCAAATTGTTCGTAAGTATCAAAATTTTCAAAGAATCAATCCGCGTAAATAGAATTGTATAAATTTATTAAATCTTCTTCATCTTTATATTTTTCAACTTTTGTTAAAAAATCATGATAAAAATTATCTGAAAATTTTTTTAAAAGATTATTTCGTTTTTCAACACAATACTCTAATGTATCACTATAATCGATGTTATCATAGTAATTGTTGCTCATAGCATTATCGTAATTATCTTTTACAGATTGCCAGAATTTATCTTTTCCAGTATCGGTTGAAAGTAAATTTAAAACACTAGCCTTTATTTTTTCTAAACGATTACAAACGACATCCCCAGCAGTTTTCTTTTCCACTATAAAAATAACACTTTTCCTATTGAATAATGCGGTACTGATTATGTTAGTTATAGTTTGCGATTTTCCTGTTCCTGGAGGTCCTTGAATAATTGACATATTTTTTTTTTAAACAATCTTTAATAACATTAATTTGTGAAAAGTCAGCATCGTTTACAAAACCAATCTTTTTAATATCACCATTTTGTTTAAAACTATCATTCAATGTTTTTTCGTTGTTTTTTAATAACAAATCATAGAAACAAAGTATATCATAACTTGTAGATTCGAAAATTCCTAGAGCGGCATATTTGGAAATCTTACCAATGTCTTCTTTAACGACACGTTTCGCAAAATTTTTTTTATCTTCGTCCGCGAAATTAAAAGGTTCACATTGAAAAAAATCTTTACAAATATCAACATTTCCTCTTACTATTTTAAATTGCTTCAAAATTTCCGCAGCATTTTCAACATTAAAGATCTGTTCATCATCAATAACGATTTTGTTTTGTTCTTTAAAAACGGCTAACAATTGTGTGTTAATCTCGTATTCTGGACTTATTTCAATTTCTATCTCGTCGGCAATTGATTTTTTTGGGAAAAGTTTTCAAAAAAATATTGGTGCCTTAACTACGTGAGTGTAATCGTGTTCATCGGATCAATAACATTCTATTATTGGGAAACCAAGTTTAAGAACTTCTTCTCCTGTTTCGTTTTTGATATCGTAAGCTTTATTTGCAATCTTTCTGACTTTGGAAAAAAGTTTAATTTGTTTTTCATCACCTATTCGATTGGTTAAAACTATATTACCGTTTTTTATATAGGGTAAAAGTTCATAGAAATCGATATGTTTAGTAGATGTTTTAGAAATGTGGCAAAATATCGAACTTTTACCGCAAGAGTCTGTTAGCAATTTTTGTTTACAATTTAGTAATAATTTTTTAAATTCCATATTAATTCAGTTTTAGCTATTCAAATATACAATGTTAATTATAACCTACCCTATAAAAGTACAATGAATTTTCTTCCTCTTTGTTTCTTTTTAATTGGAAGGTTTATTCATCCAATTGTTTAGCTTAAACAGTTGTTCATTTTATTACAGTATTATTCCGGGCTCTTCAATCTCCCTTACTATATCATAAACTCTTTAATTGGTTTGTCTCACCCGTTAGCTAAAACTTATAATTTGGGTATGCTTCTTTATCTTAAATATGGCGAATTAGTTTTAAAAGGTGGAAATAGAAAGAAATTTACCGATCTTTTACATAAAAATATTCGTTTTAGTCTTCGTAATTTTCCTTCGCTTTCATTAAAAAAAGAATTCGATTCCTTCTCAATTGATAACATTGATGAACAACAGTTTTCTGAAGTTTCATCAATTGTACAAAATATAAGTGGTATCTCTTGAATTATTAATGCCTACAATTCATCCACTGATCTTGAAAAATTAGTTGAACAAATAGTTTCAATGTTGCCAAAAGAAGCTAAAAGTTTTCGGGTAGATACAAAAAGGCAAGATAAAAATTTCAGACTAAATTCAATGGAAATTAATGCTAAAGTTGGAGAAATGATCCTTGAAAAACTGCCTTCATACAAAGTAGATTTACATAAACCGCAAATTAAGATTAATATTGAAATTAAATATAAAAAAGCAATCTTCTATTTCGAAAAAATTAAAGGGTTTGGCGGGTTTCCTATTGGAATTGCCGGAAAAGTTTTGATGCTAATTTCAGGTGGAATTGATTCTCCTATCGCTGCTAAATTATTGTTAAAAAAAGGTTTTATTGTTGATTTTATTACCTTTATAACTCCTCCCCACACAAGCCCCATAGCTTTAGAAAAAGTGGAAAAATTGATTAAAATAATTTCTTTGAATAACTCTTTATATGAACCTTCTTTACATGTTTGCAATTTCACAAATTTGCAAAATGAACTTTCTCATATGAGTGATAAAACTTATCAAATCACAATTATGCGCCGTTACTTTTTTAAAATAGCGAGAGATTTAGCTTTAAAAGAAAAATGTCACGCTATTGCAACAGGAGAATCTATTGGACAAGTGGCAAGTCAAACAATAGAATCGATGACAACGATCCAAAATGCGATAGGTGATTTCATTGTTTTACGTCCCTTAGTTACTTATGATAAAAACGAAATAATAGACCTTGCGATAAAATATAAAACCTACGAAACCTCCATCCTTCCTTATGCTGATTGTTGTGCCCTATTTGTCCCTAAAAATCCTGTCACAAAACCCAGTGTTTTAAAGGCGGAAAAGATCGAAAAAAATCTGGAATTAGCAGAGCAAGTTTATCAAAATATTCTTTCAAAAATTGTTAAAAAAAAGTGCGAATAAAACCATCAAAAAAAGGTGTATTTTTTTCGTTTTAAAAGGATGTATATATTTATAATATATACATATGAAATATGATGCCGTTTCCTTACACGGAATTATCGAAATAATTTTAGATCCACTAATTACTGCTATTTCTTGAGTTTTTCAAAAAATTGTTTCTAACCTTTTTGGATGATTATTAGAAATTTTATATCAAATCGTGATTTATCTTCCTTTACAAATCATTAACTCCATATCAATCGTTTTTCGTTTTTTTTGCGGAATGTTTACAAACTATATTTTTGGTAATGGTCAACCGATTCTTGATATTTCAACTGGGAAAGTTAATCTCGCCTTTGATTTAAATTCCGGTCTAGGTCAGATTGTTTCTTTTACTCTCATAATATCATTGCTTCTTTTTTTCATTCTTTGAATTTTAACCTTTTCTGGAAGTACTATGGGTTCGAATGGCCGTCCGATAAAAGGGATGGGAGAACGATTCAAACTTCTTAAATGACCTTTTCTAATGATTATGTCGGTTTTTATTCTTCCGTATTTTCTTGTACTTGCAGATGGATTGATGTCTAATTTGCTTTTATGAATGAATGGTTCTGAAGGATATCCGGCTTCCGAAAAAGAATTATTGGATATTCTCGGGTACTCTTTGCCTAACTTTCAAAGTATAACCGAGGTTGGTACTAAGTGTTATATTCCAAAAGCGGATATGGATTTTAACACCTTCTTTGAAACTTTCGAAAGCAGACTTAATCATTTACAAACTTTCTTAGATTCTGCTAGTGGTAATGAAGTCCCCAAAGGTTATTTTCTAGACATGGTCAACAAACTCGTTGAAACAGTTGGTAAGATAAGAGCTTATGCTTTAGAAACCTCTTATATGGATTATCAAGGAGTTGCTAACATTCTTCATTCCAATCAACTTTCTGGTGGATATTTGACTTCTGAACAGGTTAAGATTGTTGCTAATGCTCAAAAACACCTAACAGATTTTCATGATCAATTAGATGAAGTTTGTAACTCATACTACAATATCTTTACAGGTCCTGAAACAAATGATAGTTGAAATATGATTGAAAGCGCTGCAAAGAATTATCCAAGTTTTCAAGATATTAAACGTACCGAATACATCACTGCATTATCAAACTTGCATGATTCATGAATTAATGTTTCAACGAGCAAAGTATCGTTATATCAATTCATGAATAGTTCCGGTTCTTATTATCAACAAACATTAGAGCCTGCTGATAAACGAATTTCTTGAACTGAATTGCAATATCACACTAAAGGGCTTCAACCTTTCGAAATGTCTGGAATTATCTATATGCTTGCCACAGGAGATTCTAACCCTAATAACTGAACAAAACCATCTAACCCTGACTTTATTTCCCGAGGAGAAATTATCCGATGAATTATTGGAGCATTCTTATGTTGATCGATGATTCTTATTTGTTACACTTATTGTCACTCATCAGTATCACGAACCTATTTCATTATCTCTTATTGAGTTGTTGGAATAGTGTATCTTGCAAATGGTATTTCCCAATCTAAGGCGGCACAAAGTTGATATAAGCAAATCTTTTCGAAATGATGAAGTGTTATCGTTATCTCTATTTGTTTCGAGATGTCTTGTTTCTTTGTTAATGCTATTATTCCTATTTTCCAAGGACAATCTACACTAACAGGGAAATTATCTATTGGTGGTATTGATATTCTTCCTTTACTTGGAGGAGTATTTGCCCTCGAAGCTGGATTTCAAGTTGGTTATTTAATCTACACGAAATATATCGAATCTATTGGAGGAGGAGCTGGAGGGGTTGGTTCTGCTAGTGGTGCTTATACTTCTCCCACTTCCTTCCTTTCTTCCGGTGCTGCATTAATGGCATCAACCACAGAGTCAGCGAAAAACTGAACCAATACTTTAACAGGAGCTAATGCTGTTCGTTCTGTAATGGGACTTGGAAAAACCTTATCTGATGCTAGAGATAAAAGGGATTCCAAATTAAGCTCTAACATAGCGCAATATGAAGCAATGGCTAATATAAAACAAAGAAGAGAAGATATGGCTGCAAAAGGTTATCAATTTCGAGCTACAACATCTATCGGAGGAGGTCCTTTAATCAGAAAAATAAAAGATGGATTATTGTTAAAAAAAGGAAGTAAGAATGGTGAATTGAGTTTTCTAGGTCGTTTATTTGATGCTCGTCCTTTAGGAGTGGTTGATGAATCTTATAAACCATGAGATAATTTTGAAAGAAGAAATGCTGATGGTTCTGGTTTAGAAAAAGGCCACACTATCGGTGATATGCCCAATGGTGGAATTTTAGCGATGCCAAAAGATAAAAAAATCCCCGGACCGCTTGATGTTACTTATGGGGAGTCTGTCGATATGATTTCTGAAATTAGTGGTACAATTAAAAGTAACGGGCGAATGGGAATGGGGCCTGACGCTTTTATGGAAACGATCTTTGGTAAGAATTGAAAAGAAGCCATCAATGCTCTAATGAGAGAAGAAGGTATTAAAGAAGACGATATTACTTTAGCAGCAATTAATCGATTCAGACAAAGAGCTAACGGATACTTCCGTCAAAACAATCCTGGAGAGAATCGTGCATTAAATGACAAACAAGTAAAAATGTTAATGATTTATAATGAACTCGCCACAAGAAACAATGCTAAGGAAGATGTTAAATTAAAGAAAGATGCTAGAGTAAAACTAATGAAATCTAATGATCCTTCTGATGTTGCATTATTTGGTAAACTTTATGCCTTCAAAGCTTTAAGAACAGAGAATGCTCCAGCTGATGGAATCCCTAAAGCTCCGACAAGAGCACAAGAAGCTCCAGCGGCAGGACCTAGAGGAAATGATCAACCACCACTAGAACCACTTGCCCCTGGCTTACCAAGAGCTGTTGGAGGACCTGTCCCAGCACCAGGTGGTGCCGCACCTGCTCCTGGTGGCAGACGAAGAGCTAATTCGTTAAGACCTGGTGCTCGTCCGCCTGGAAGACCTTAATCTTTAAATTAAACCTCCCATTCTTTTTGCACTTTTTGGATAAATATATTTTCTTTTTATTTGTTAACTCTTTCCATGCCTTCTTTTAAAATCATCCAAACAATAGTTTGAAAAAATATTGTTTAATATGATATGAAAGATAAATTAGGTTTTGATAAAGATAATGCAGTAAACAAATCCATGAATAAAAAGCAAGTTAAAAAGTCTAAACATAGATTTGGGGTTAAAAGAAATGGAAGAAAAGATATTGCGAAAGCAATTAAAGAAACAAGATGAAATATTCAAAAAGCAAAATAAATTATTTAAAAAACAAGGTAATAATCTTTCTAAAAAAGAAAAACTTTTTATTATCACCAAAGAAATCTTAAAAAAACGTTACAGTGACATATTAGATTTTGACGATAAAGAAGGGAACTAATTTTCATAAATTAGCAATCTAATGTTTGAGTGCTAAGTTTTGTTATAATATTATTATGGCTGAAAAAAGAGATTATTACGAAGTTTTAGGCATTAGTAAAAATGCGAGCGATGATGAAATTAAACGTGCATTTAGAACAAAAGCAATGCAATATCATCCAGATCGAAACAAAAGTCCTGATGCTGAATCGAAGTTTAAAGAAATAAATGAAGCTTACGAAGTTTTAAAAGATCCTTCTAAAAAATCGATGTATGATAAATATGGACACAACGCCCCTAATAATCAACAAGGTGGTTTTTCTTCAGGAGGATTTGATTTTAGTGATATGTTTGGAGGTGATGGAATTGATTTAGGCGATGTATTCGGACAAATGTTTGGCGGACAAGGAAGAAGAAGAGGAAATCAAGAAAGTGCGGCCTCATCCGTTAACATAGAAGCTCAAATCAATATTTCATTTGTCGAAATGTGTAAAGGAGTTTCTAAAAACTTTAGTATGAAAGTAAAAGCAGAATGTCCTCATTGTCACGGAACAGGAAGCGAAGATGGTTCTTTTACAACTTGTCCTCATTGTCACGGAACCGGAAGAATTGTTCAAAGAATAAACACTCCTTTTGGCACAATGCAAAATGAGCAAACTTGTCCTTATTGTAAAGGAAGCGGAAAAATTATCAAGAATAGATGTCGACAATGTGGTGGAACTGGATATGTAGAGGTAAGCAAAAACTATAACATTGATATCCCTTGTGGAATTGACAATGGCGGAATTATTCGTGTTAATGGCGGAGGAAATACTATCAAAGGCAAAACTGGAGATCTTATTATTCATGTAATGATAAACAAGAATAGAATATTTGAAAGAAAAGGAAATAAAGTCTATGCTAAAATACTAGTCGATCCCTTAACTGCAATTATTGGAGGAAGTATTGATGTTCCTACCCCTTGAGGAATGAAGAAGTTTGATCTCCCTGCACAAACCCCTAACGGCGGAGAAGTTACATTCCCTAAGGTAGGATTAAAGATTAAGAAAGGTTTATTTGTAGCTCAGGAAGATTTAGTTGGAATTATTATTTATGCAAAACCTAGCTCTTATGACAAAACCAGTATTAATAAATTGAAAGAATTGCTAAACTCTTCTAGAAATAAAGAGGTCGAAAAATATTTAAAAGATATTGAAAGTGAAATCCAATAAGTTTGTTTTTAATTATTAAAGATTAATTTTGTTTAATGAATGAAAAGAATCTAAGAAATTAACTTCTTTGAATGTCAATATCAAAAACTTCAACTTCGCCTAAATTTTCGATTTGAACATTTACAGTGTGGTTGGAAGAATCGATACTTACAATTTTACCTTTGTTTTTAGCAAACTTTCCGCTAACAATATCAACAATCATTCCAACAGATAGAGGAATTTTCTTTTCAATTATTTTTTCTTCAGGAATAGAGTTTTGTAAAGCTTTTTGGAATTGAACTTCAGACATTGGGATAGGTTTAGAACCAGAACCGATACTTCCTAAGAAACCTAAAACTCCTGGAGTATTACGGATTACATATCAAACATCAGCATCATATTGCATGTTAACATAAATGTATCCTGGGAATTTGTTAGAAATTTTTGTAGTAGTTTTTTTAAAATCTCCATTGTCAAGAACTTCTCAAACGATATTAGCAGTATTTTTTTTGTTGGCAGGTAATTTTTCGTCGTCGTGCTTAAATAATTGTTCTTTAACTATTTTTTTATTAATAATAACAATTGATTTTATATATTCGTTAAATCCGTAAGTACTAATTCTTTCTTTAATTTCCTGAACGATTGAATTTTCTTTTCCACCAATAACTTTTACAATAAATCTTTGAAATAGCATAAATTAATTATATATCATTTCAAATTATTTTTCTATTCTTGGAACTCGTTTAGAACTAAAATTGCAAACAACAGCGATAACATTAGCGATATCGTTCGGGTTTTTTAAAAAAGTACAAGCATGTTTAAAATCTTTAAAAACGTAAACTTTATCATTTATTTTTGTATTTGCAGGAACCTTTACACCAAAAGAATCCATTGATATTCGACCAACAATAGGACAAAGTTTATCATTGATATAAACAGAGCCAGTATTGAAATCTCGGGGAATGCCATCTCCTCATCCACAAGGAACTGTTGCAATGTACTCGATATCATCTTTTACTGTGTATGTTCCGCCATATCCCACCATTCCGTTCTTCTTCACGATATTGATATGAGCAACTTCACTAACAACACTAACAGCGTTAAGCAAATCAGATTTTTCTTCGTAAGATGCAACTCCATATAAAGATGTTCCAGGACGGCAAGTGGTTTCTCAGTTTCTTTTAGGAATTCGATAAAGGTTAGCAATACCTCAAGAAGCTCGAATACTGTGCATTGGAATCTTTTTTCAGTTAGGGATGATCGAAATTAATTCTTCATATTTATCAAATTGTTTAATACTTAATTCGACACTGTCATTTTCAAAAACATGAGAGAATACTCCAACAATTTCAGCTCCGTGCTTATTTAACATATTGAAGGCTTGTAATAATTTTTGTTTATCATTAAATCCAATTCGATTCATTCCGGTATTTAAAGCGATTTGGACTTTGAGATTTTTGATAGTTTTTTGTTGAATGTATGATTCGATTTGTTCAATGGAGGTTATAGGGATGATAAAACCGTATTTGATACAGTTTTTAATATTTTCATTTTCTACAACACTTAAAGATAAAATCGTAATATCTTTCATTCCTTTAACTACTTCGTAAGTTTCTAAACATTCACTATATCTTGCTAACCCGAATATTTTAAACCCTGCTTTTAAAAATGCTTTGGTTGCTATTTTGGTATCGTGTCCATATCCATTCCCTTTGGTAACTGCGATTTTATATTTATAGTCTTTTGTTGCTTTTAAAACTCTTTTGCAATTATTTATTAATTTTTTTGTATCTACAATGATTTTTGTCATTGCTTAAATTATAAGATCTGACTATGAATTTGCGGTTTTTTTCCACATCACTGTTCCCGCGGGGTTTGTTGCGAGATATTTATATTCGGTGTCACTTGGGAAAGTGCTGCGAGGAGTGTAATCGGTAATAGCTCCTGTATAACTAACATATTTAAATTCACTTATAGGCATATTAATATATAAAA
This sequence comes from Mycoplasmataceae bacterium, assembly GCA_031282725.1. Taxonomy (GTDB): domain Bacteria; phylum Bacillota_I; class Bacilli_A; order Mycoplasmatales; family Mycoplasmoidaceae; genus Malacoplasma_A. The sequence goes on along the minus strand of JAITDD010000049.1, from coordinate 36,115 downwards.
TGATTCGATATCATAGTCTATTTGAATTGTAATTATAAATATGTAATCTTCCTTTATGCGGATCACTTGATATTTCAACTTTTAAATTATCACTTATTGGATATTTTGTACCACCAGAAGATTCAAAGAAAATATCGGTATTATCGGTATCGTCAACAAAAGTTAAATTATTTGTATACTGATTAAAAAAGAATCTACGATGAAATTTTTGGGTAAGATTTTGGTTACCGGTAGTAATATCAAAAGAAGGTAAAAAAAAGGAATAATTATCAAGTTTGGGAAAATAAAAATAAAAATCATAAGCGGTACCCCGAAAATCAAGATACGTCACAACCGGTGAATTTATAGTAGGTTGATCAGGATTATCGTTTTTATTTTCTCATTTTCCTCCATAAATTGTGTTAGGATCTTGTCCGGTTGCTAAAAGCACATATTGACCGATAGGAAAATTAAGTTGTTTCGTATCCATTTTCGAAATACCTAAACATAGCAAAAGAGAAGGAATCGATACAACAGAAACTCCGACTAAAATAGAACTAAAAAAGCCAATTTTTTTTTATAGAAATAGACATATTAATTTTATTATAAGAAAAGTGCTATTTTTGCAGGAAAATAATGATGATGAGATGGTGTAAAATTCTCGTTTTTAGTTTTTTCTCCAGTAATTTATTGAGTTTAGTTGTGCAGCAGTTCAATAGTTTCCACTTTTATATCAAGAAGCATTAAGTCAAGAATTGCTGTTCGGGATATCGAGTTGATTATTAAATGTTGCGCATTTTCCATCGGTTTCAATACAAACGGGGATAACTTTTATAGTGGAAGAACCGTCAGTTTTTGTTCCTAAAAAGTTGCATAAAATAGTTCCTATTCGATTTTCAGGTTTAAGTTTATCATCATTAATAGTATAGAAGGGGTTTTTCTCTAAAAAATAATTAGTAGTTACTGACATACATGTAAAAACTACCGTGTTCATGTGACGAGATATTCTGATTGCAATTTCATTCGGCTTACTTGGGTTTGGAATAACATCAAATACATAAGTCTTATCACTTCCCATAAATGTTCAACCACCAGTATCGCCGTAAATATCTGCGGGATTTGTAGTTGAATAAATCGTCACAATACTGTCTTTTTGTCAATTAATTTGGTTATTTTTCATTTTGGAGGTACCCAAACACAATAATAAAGATGGAATTGATACAACAGAAACTCCGACTAAAAAGGAGCTAAAAAAGCCAATTTTTTTTTATAGAAATAGACATGTTATTTTTATTATATGTTAAGCTTAACATCTTGTGAATCTTCTACAGTAGCTTGGAATAAAGGGAGGTTAACTAGTTTATTAGAAGCAGCAATGATATTTGTTGGTCAAACATATAGCTTTTCATTGAATTCATTAACAACGGCATTGTAGACTCTTCTACTTGCGGCTATTTCTCTTTCTAAATAATCAGCACTACTCATTAAATCCCGGATAACAGCCACAGATTGAAGGTTAGGATAATTTTCAACGGTAGCTAATATTTTACTTGACATATTATCTAATGCTTTGATATTACTGCTTGAATCTTTGTTGTTTACGAAACTATTTACTTTCCTTAAAGAAGTAATTTGGGTTAAAGTTTCATTTTCGAATTTAATACTAGATTTACAAGCATCAACAAGTTTTATTAATGTGTCTCGTCTTTGTTTTAATTGGACATCAATGGTACTTGAGGCAGTATTAGCTTTTATTTGCATTCGTTTAAATCAGTTACCTTTTCCTACATAAATAACAAAGAAGAAGATACTTAGAGTTAAAATACTTAAAATAATAAAACCAGCTAATCCGCCAGTAGTTTTTGTTGCTGGGATAATATCGTTTTGAACTGTGGGATTAAATCCAGGTTGAGTTGTTGTGCTTTTGTTTCGTGTATCTAGTAACATATCTATTTATCTTCTAATTCAATAGCTTCAGTAGGGCAAACATTAGTACAAGAACCACATCCGATACATTTTTTCATATCAATAACAGATTTTCCTGATTTTAATGATATCGCATCTTTTGGGCAAACATTAGTACAAGAACCACATCCGATACACATTTTTTTATTAACGACAGCTTTCTTCATGATATAATTATTATATGCTACAAAACTTTAAAATCATCGTTGCTCAACAAAAAAAATTAGATAAAGAAATCCTAACTAAATTTAATCGAAATTATGAAAATACTTTAAACGAAAGAAAATTAGCTTTATTGGTAGAATTATCTGAATTAGCCAATGAGATTCGTAGTTTTAAATACTGATCGGTTAAACCTCGAAGTGAAGATGAAAGAATTTTAGATGAATATGCAGACGTACTTCATTTTATCTCCGGATTTGCTGTTCAATACCAAGTCACTCCTATCTTTTCTTCTAAAAAACCAACTCCCACTTCTGACAATTCTGTTATTACTAAAAAAATATTTAAACTTTTCAAAATTGCTATCAAAATTAATGGAAAAAAGAAAGTGTTAAAGTTTTTAAAAAAATATATTGAATTAGGTTATTTACTTGGTTATGATGTTGAAAAAATAAAAGCTTCTTACGATAAAAAACATGCTGTAAATATTGAAAGACAAAAAACTAATTACTAATATTTTTTTTTCATTTATATAATGATTTATGAATACAAAATATGCAATTCTATGATTCTTGAAATGCTATTTGCTTGTTTCTTGTATCATTAGTAATTATTCCTTCTTTGTTCACCTTAGTACTTTGATACAAAAAGCACCCTGAAAGTAATTTTATCTCTCCTTTAAAAGTAATGGCAATTTTGCTTGGATTATTCTTGTTTATAAAATGAATCTATGTAATAATATGTCTGAAAAACGAAAACTTTTATTCCTCCCTCCCTTTCCATTTCTCTGATTTTTGCATATTTAGTCTTCTTCTTTTCTGTTTTAGTGTAAAGAAAAATTTAAAAAGAGGATTATCAATTGAAAAAACATCTTTCTCTTTTAACGATTTAATGTACTATGTTTGAATTTTAGAATCTTTTACAGAATCTGTTACTTTATTGGCGGCTCCTAAAGTAATATATTCTCTTCCTATAGACAGTGTTAATGATTTTAAAAGATGATTTGGTTTCTTTTCTCATTATTCAATTCTTGTTTGTTGTATTTGAACTTTAATTTTTCGTCCAATAAAACTTGAATTTAAAAAAACACTTTTTCCCGCTTTGTTTATCGCTATTTCAACACTTGCGGTAATAGGAGCAACATATACCATTCACTGTAACTTTAACTTCGCTGGTTCTATTAAATTCGAAAACGATTACTTAGCATTAAATAATGACTGAACAAATCCTTGATGAAGTTTATTATGATTCATTATTGTTATTGGAATATTTTCTGCCTCTTTCCTAATCCTTTATTACACGGATAGATTTTATTTAAAAGTAAAAGAAAAGGTGAAACTTAATTAACTTGTTTGGTTTTATTTACAAGAAGCCTCAATGTCAAATTCTAGTTCGTCGTAATAGAAATTATTGTCAGTATTTGCTTTTCAATTAGCATTGTATTCGTTACTTCAAATAACAACAAAATCTGCTTTTTTATCATTGTCGAAGAATTTATATTCGACTCATATTTTTTCGTCTTTAGCATCATATTTAAACTTTTTATCTTTTTGCAGAATATTCACAATGTCAGTATGAAATAAGTCAACGCTTTTCTCCTCGTCGAATATTAAAGAAAATTCGTTGTTTTCAATATCACTTTTTGTATATTTCTCTAATATCTTATCATTAAAGTTTTCCGACAAATCATAATGAGTGAACGTTGAGACTTTTCCTCCAGAAGAACCCCCACCTCCTTTATCATTATCCTTGTTTTTATCGATTACTTTGAATTTTTGTTCGCTTTTGATGATGGCGATTCCAATTAATCCAGCACAGATTGTAGTGGTTATTGATGAAATCATAAAAATCGCTAGCTTCTTTCTCTTATTCATAAATCTTCTCCTTAAAATCATTAATATCGGATAAATTGATTTTCTTTGTTTTTATTTCAATGCTGCTATTTTTCCCATTGTACGAATAATCAGTTACTAAATTAATTCATCTAGGTAAGTTGTTTTTGTCTAAATATTTAACTTTTGTTTTCACTTCAATCGTCCCTTTATCAAGGATATTAAGTTTTCCAGCAGTGTTTCCGATTTTTTCTACAAGCTTAGTTTTTGGATTGTAAGCATAATTGTTTAAAATAGCAATATCAAAAGTTTTTCCACTCAAACTAACTGCAGCACTTTCTTTCAATATCTGCGGAGCTTTCTCGTCCACACATATTGTGAACTCATTTTGGATTTCAGTTAAGAATATCGAATTATCAAAACTTATTTTCCACATTTTATTAATATTTGTTTCCTTTTTTTGTGTAATGAAGTCTATATTAACCATTTGACCTAAGCAATATGCATCATTTAAGGAATTAATGTAGAACTTATTATTTTCTTGGAATCATCCACCATTGTTTTTGAAATTTTCACAATTACGATAATTGAATTGAGTTGTTAGTTTTTGTCCACTAATCTCGTTTTCCGCGAATATCAAGGAATTTTTATCAATGCTGTCATAAACAGCATGTGGGTTCAATTCTATGCTTAAACTGATGTCGGTAACTAAGTTTGGAATCTCATTAACAATTAATTCTTTATTTTCAAAAGGAATATTGAAATTAATGTTGTATGTGTGACATAATTGTTTTTCTTTAACTCAATACGGAATATGTGTTTGAGGATAATAAGTTGTTTGAATATCTTTTGCATTAACGAATGTTGTTTGTAAATTACACAATATCGCATCAGAAGGTAATATTCCATCATAGACAACATAAAGATTAATATCATAGTTTCATGAATTATTTTTCATCTCGACAACAGCGTCATAGCTATCAAAATAAACATACTTATTCAAGTTTTTTGAATGATTTCCGAGTTCGTTTAAGTAACAATATTGATACATACCTACATATATATATAGTGAAAAAAAAACAAAAAGTTAACTTTTGGTGACCCGTATGGGGTTCAAACCCATGAATCTTGCCTTGAGAGGGCAATGTGTTAATCGCTTCACCAACGGGCCGTATATTGATTATATGTTTATCGTTAAACCTGTTGATTATTTTTGCACAGATTCGGTGTTTTTATTATATTCGGAGTAAATTTTTATGTAATCTTGTAATAGATTGAGCCCAGTCTAAACTTGAACGAGTATAATAATTAGGTTATGGAGTTAAACAAAGACTACGGGGTTTATTTAGAAGTTCAAAACATCGAAGATAAAAATGATAAATATATGTTTACTGAGTTATTGGATACATTGACTGAATCTAATTTTATGCAACTAGATTCTGATGGCTGATATTATCCAGGAGAAGGAACGAAGGGGCTATACGAAAGTTGCATAGCATTCTCATTCTTGATTATCACAAGATTTAAACAATTCCATAAATATATTAACCAGCTTCTTGTAAAAAAAGGAAGTGGGCTTTATGAAGATTGAAAAGCTGACGCAACAGAAGCAAATGATTGATAAAAAATCTAAATATTTATTTACCTTTGATTTAGATACCGAAAAGTTAAAAAAATTCACAGGTTCTAAAACGAAACCGTATAACGAAATAAAAAAATTTCTCACAGAAGAACTAAAATTTAAGCACGAAAAAGATTGTGATTATTCAACTTCAATGATAAGTATGATAGATTATGCGATAAAAGTTGGAGTAGTGCGCTTGAATATTTGCTTTCTAAAATACCAAAGTTTAAAAAGAAGATTAAGAACAACCCTATCCAATCACTCCTTTAATTTTGCTCGCTAACCCTTTTATCTCTTTTTTGCTAACATAACCAATACTAATCCTTACACCTGTGTCTAAAGGAGCGATGAAAATATTTTCTTTCTTCAATTTTTCATAAGCACTAAATGAGTTTTTGCAAGGGATAAAGATAAAGAACCCACCTAGATATTCACAGAATTGAAGTTTAATTTTATTTGCTTCATTAATAAAAATTTCCGATCTTTCTTGCAATATTTTTCTTTGTTCTTCTAATTGAGAAATGTATGAATCATAATATTTCGGATTTGAAAAGAGTTTGTTTATTATCGAAATTGGAAGAGTAGGAGGATTGGAATAAACACCGCGAACATATTTAGATAAAACTAATGATTCCTTCTTTTGTTTTGATAAAAAGAATAAAACTCCTAATCTAAGTCCGTATAAGGAAAAGGTTTTGGAGCAAGAATAAGTTAGATACACTTTAACATTTTTATTCAAATTAATTAGATTTTGTAAGAAATGTTCTTTCACTTTTGAAAACTCAATGTAAGCTGTATCGATAACAACATTAATCTTCTTCGCTTTAAACTGATTTAATTTTTTAATAATCTTTTCTCATTCTTCTTTTCCTAAGCTGTATCCTGTTGGGTTATGGCAAGGATCATTAATGATAATATTAATTCCGTCATTATTTTTTAATATTGAATCGACTTTTTTGGAAAAATCAACAATATTAAAACTGCATTTCTTATCTAAGAATTTGTAAGAAAAATATTTTTGTTCATTTACCTGAGCCATAGTTTCATAAGCGGGTCAAGTAGCATCAGCATTTAAAACAGGATATTTTTTATTCATAAAAAGAGACATGAAAAGCCCAATGGAAGATCCTGGTGTAATTGCTTCTTGAATCGCGAATGTTTCTTTAATCTTTTTTAAAAAATCACCAAAGATTCATTTTTCCATATTTATAAGAAATTCCTTATTACTTACTCCACTATTGTATTGGAAGATTTCTTTTTCATTTAACTCTTTGTATATTTGATGAATAATTGGAAAAACTCACAGTTTACCATCCTCATTATTTAAAGAGCCAACAACAGCGTCGATAACATCTTTATTTGTCTTCTTTTTCTCCATCGCTTCATTAAAAGCTAGAGCCAAATAATCGTTTTTTTTCACACTATTATTATAATGTTATCAATTATAAATTAATGAAAAATAATGATATTATTGATGAAAAATTAAGTTCTATAAAAAATATTATCAAGAAGAAAAACTTGAATGAATATGTGGGAAAAGAAGAGGCTGATGTAAAAGTTGAGGAACAAGTGCTTGCTACTTGTGATAAAAATATCCGTATCATTGCTTGTGCTGGAAGCGGGAAGACATATTTAATGGTAAAAAAAACTATCTCTTTAATCGAACAAGATAAATACAATCTTTCAAAAATAATTGTTACCACCTTCACAGATTTAGCTGCCAATGAATTAAAAAGAGAAATATATTACAAAATAATTAAAAAAGGTATTTACAATTCCGATAAAGAAGCATATCAAAATCTAAAAAAAATGTTTATTGGGACGATCCATGGTTTGTGTCTGAAATATTTAAAGATGTTAGAAAAAGATGAAATTAATTACAATGAAATGAATATTCTGAATGAAAGTAATATCAAACTTCTGATTTATCGTTACTATTCTAATCCTGATTTAAATATCACAAAAATCCTTCCTTTTTCACGAAAAATAATTAGAAACTTTGGTAACTCCAATCTTATTATTCCTGACTATTTACATATGATTTATAAAATATCGGAAGAAACCATCTCTTTAAAAAACTATAAACAAGACGAAAATATTCCTTCCAGTATTTTAAATATGTTCGATTTATTCTCCTCTTTTATCTTAAAAAAGAAATATCTAACTTTCAGCCTTATAACAAGAAAATTCGTTGATTGTTTTAAAAATAAGGATTCGCAAATGTGGAAATTAATTTCAAATATCAAATATCTAATTATTGATGAGTTTCAAGATATTAACCCAATCCAACAAAAAATAGTAGAAATCTTTTTATCAAACAATTCTTATGTATATGTTGTCGGCGACGAAGATCAAGCGATATATCAATTTCGTGGAGGAAGCGAAAAATTTCTTACCGATTTTGTCAAAAATGCTGAATCGATTAATCAAAATAAAATTCTTGATGTAAAAAAAGCGAATACTAGAAGATGTACAAGTGGAATAGTTTATTTAGCAGATTCTATTATTAATCAAAACTCTGTACATGAACTTTTTTCGGGTTATCGTGATGAAAAAGTTTTAAAATCTATCTCTCCTTTATCCGATCAAGAAGGAGATATGACGAAAGTGGTTTACGAAACCGAAGAAGAGGAGATTAATAGTGTAATAGAACAAGCAAAGTCTTATCATGACTTAAAAGGAGTTAAATACAACAATATCGCGATTATTTTAAGAAAGAATAAAGATGTGGAAAAGTTTTGTTTTGAATTAGAAAAGAAAAAAATCCCTTATGAAAGAAAAGAGAATGGCGGCATATTTGATTATCTTGGTTTTGAAAATGAAGCATATAAAGCCTTCACTTTCATCATCGAAATAAGAAACAAAAAAGGTAAATTTGAAGGTTATGAGAAAAAGAAAGCTAAAATAAAAAACAATCCCTATATCTCCCATTCCTTATTTGAATTTTTGGAAAACCTTCCTGATTTAACTTTTATAGAAAATGTCGAACAAATATTTGAATTGAATCAAAAATATTTAAAGAATAAAATATATGAACAGGAAAATATTATTCATTTAATCCAATATTTGCAAAAGAATAAGGAGGAGAAAATTGATAATATAAAAAAATACTTTCTTGATGATAAAAGAATCCCACTCATCATTAAGTACAAAGGGAAGCATCCGATCTCTTTTTCTTTCTATAAAATATTCCTTCTTTTAAAAGATATATCTAAATCTTACAATTCTTATGTAGTTTCTGAAATTCTGCAAAATATATTCGGGTTTGTTGATAAAGAAAAAAAAGAAGCCTTATTATCCTACATTAACAAATACCAAAACGAACTTTATAAGATTGAAAATATTATTGCAAAAACTACAAAAACTAACCATGAACTTTTATACTTTTTAAAACAAATAATAATTTTGGTGAATGTGAAGGATATTTCCGATAAAAACAAATATTACGAATTCCTTTTAAATACAGAACAAATTGCGAACATTATCCAAGATTATGAAGAAGTATATCAAGGGGTAGGCAAAATTCAAAAGATATATGATTTCATTGAGTTTTTAGATAATGCAAACGATTCTTATAGTTATCTTTTTCCAGAAAGCGAAGATGATAAAATTAATGTGCTTACAGCTCACGGAAGTAAAGGATTAGGATTTTATATTACCTTTTTACCTTTCCTTAATAAAGATTCATTCCCAAGTTCCATATCTGTTGATGAAGAATGTGATAAATTTGGATGTTATGAAAAATGAATGAAAAACCCAAAATCTCCCGAAGAAGAGGAAGAGTTTTCATGTGAAAAATTATTTGAACAACTTTTTCCAACAGAATCTTCATTTCACCCTATTGATACGGAAGTGAGATTGTTTTATATAGCAATAACCAGATCAAGAAAATACATCCATTTCTCTTGTAATAGTGAAAGAAATAAACCTTCTGCTTTTTTTAATGCTATTTGGAAAGAAGAAATTGTAAAAGATTGTATCCCTTCCTACCAAAACGAAATATATCCCGCGATGTTAGAAAAAAGTAATGATGTTTCAGAAATAATAGTCTCCCACACTTCCATTGAAGAATATACATTTTGTCCCTACCTTTTCTTTCTAATGAAGACAAACAAATTTCTTATAAAAAAACAAAGTAATAATCTTTCCAAAAAAGTTAGTTTTGAAAATCGGGGAATATTAATCCATAAGTGTATGGAATTGCTTTTAAGTCCAAATACTGACTATCTTGATTTCTATAATTATTCTTTAAAAATAATAAAAGAACATGTCGAAAAAGAATATTGCGGAGAAAATAAGGAAGAAGTTATTAAAAACATTCACCAAAATATTTACAAATTAAAGGACGAATATTTTAATGAAGAAAGAATGAAAAATACAAAAAGCGAGGAAAAGTTCGAATGATTTATGCAAAATGATGAGAAAAGTGTTATTGTTTTTAAAGGGTCGATCGATAATATCTATGTTGATGATGAAAAAGTAATTATTACAGATTACAAAACCGCAAACTGGGATGTTAACGAAATTAAGATTAAAAAACAATTAATCAGATATGCATTAGCTTATGTAAATGCAATAAAAGTTTTTCCTCTTTTAAAAATAAAGATGGTAGCATTAAACATAGATACGGGAAAAAAAATAGAATATGGGTATGGAACAACCAACATCATTCCCTTATCAGAATTTGAGAAAGAACTATTATTCATTAATCAAAAAATCGAAGCTATTAAAGCCAATGTTTTTTCGCCTTGTCCTCATAACTGTAAAACATGTCCTTATGCCGATTTTTGTGACGAAAGAAGATAGAAAATGGAATTTAATATATTAAAAAACTGCATCGATATAAACAAAACAACGAATACAAATATTGTTTTAAAAAAAGAATATATTGAACAATTTCTAACAAATAAACAAATCCCTGGTTCTTTGTTTTATCGCATTATTAAAAAAGAAAATGACGATGAAAACGATCTTTTTAATATTTGGCTAAGAATAGTTTTTCGCGACTTTCTTCCTTTAACAATAACGCCAAACACAAAGGCGGGGGAATTGTATGAAAAAACGATCATTCAAAAGAAATATGGTTCTACCTATGAATTACAAAAACAGTTTAATGATGAATATTTTATTTGTAAATCTGATGCTTATAATACTGATTTGTTAGTTGAAATAAAAACTCTTTCGTTAGACAAATTATTTTATATTAACTCTGATGAAGAAAGTATGAGATTATTCTTTAACCCTATTGATAACCTCCCAATTGTTAAAAAAACCAAAGGAAAATATAATGAATTATTTTGTGTAAAACAAGCTTCGAACAGAATTGAACTTTTATACAATTACGAGAATGGAATAAAGAAGAAAAAAAATATTAACGAAATCATAAATTACATATTCGAAAAAATAGAACCGAGCCGTTTTTATAAAGTAGAAAAGATTATCGAAAATATTTATCAAGTTGTTTTATATATGTACATATTAAGAAAAAATAATGAAGTTTGTAATAATGCTTCCTTATGCTATGTTTTTCTTCCTAAGGAGATCTATTTCAATGATGAAGCGAATCAGGAAGTTTTTTTAAACAAATTCAATAAAGAAGTAAACGAATACGAAAGTGAAACAATAGAATTTTCCTATGAAGAAATAATCGACAATAAACATCTCGAATTCTTCAATAACTTAGAAAAGGCTTACGAATGAATAAAACAACATATTTGGCAAGGTATTTCCCCAACTATGAATTTAAAAAGTAAGGTAGAATTGGAAAAAATAGTTAACAATAAAAATCTTAAAATAAAAGAATAGGTTCCACTTATTAACACATCACATAAACCCCACTTTATTCCCTCCTTTTTTTTGAAAAATTTATATAATTTAACAAATGCGAACATATTATCAAATCGCAATGGACGGTCCCGCTGGTGCTGGAAAAAGCAGTATTGCCAAACTACTTGCAAAAAAGCTCGGATTTACTTATATTAATTCTGGTGCTATGTTTCGTTGTGTTGCGATATATATTTTAAAAAATAACATCTCACTTGAAAATCAATCTTTATTAGAGGAATCGATTAAAAAAGGCAAAATTTCTATTTCTCAAACTAAGGATGATTTCTTTTTAAATAATGAAAAGGTTACCGACAGACTTCACACTCCCGAAGTTTCATCACTAGTCCCTGTTATTGCTAAAATCCCTTTTGTTCGTAACTTTGTTGAAGGAAATTCTGCTAATATTGCCAAGACTCAGGATATTGTTATTGAAGGAAGAGATACTACCACTGTTGTTTTCCCTAATGCTACTTTAAAATGCTGAGTTTTTGCTGATCCTTTAATTCGTGCCACAAGAAGATGAGAACAAAATAATAAAGATGGGAAATTAGAAGATGTTGTTAATGAAGTTCAAAAGCGAGATAAAATGGATACAGAAAGAAATATCGCTCCAATGAAAAGAGCAAATGATGCTTTTGATGTTGACACTACTAATCTTACTATAGAAGAAGCTGTTGAAACGATTTCGAAAGAATTTTCTAAAAGAATTAAAAAATAGGTTTACCTCATTTTTTATAATATAAACATGAAAATAAAATACTTCCCACTCTTTTTTGTTCCAATAACTATTTCCCCTTTTCTTTTAACTTCTTGTAACTCTTCTTCCTACGATTTCTCTATTGATCATGTTATGGTTGCGTATGCACGAAAAGAACTAGAACCCGCAATATCAATATGATCAACTAATAAAAAGAATTGAATTAGAAAAATTGAACAAAATAATGGTAGGGTTCAACATTTTATCGGCCGTTCCATCCTTTTATTAGAAGATAAAGATCCTATCGATTCAATTGAAGAATTATTTAAAGCTGCAGAAGAAGGGCAACAGGATGCAATTATTAGACTCTCTATTGAATTTAACCAAGTTTTTGCTGATATTATTTCAATGAATTCAGATAAATATCATATAGATTTTTTTGATGATATCTTTGTTAAAGTAAATAAGAAAACTTCTGGTTCTGATAGCGAAACTTATGTAGAAACAAATGCTATCGTATCTACTAAATTTGGTATTTTTAAAGCATTTGTTGTTGCTTTCGATTTAATATTTAGTGATATCGACGATCAAGCTTCTTGTTCATATAAAAAAAACTTCTATAATTTTGTACTTTTACCAGACTCTATTGATTTAGCTTAACCTGTGCTAGTTTAATCAATAATTTAAATCCATTTTATATATAAATATAATTTTAATGTGAAACTTAGTTTATTATTGCTTCCTCTTTCCTTTTTGTCACTACCATTTATTTCTTTAACTTCTTGTTCTAAAAATACCATTTTCGATACAAATATTAAAGTCACCAAAATAAAAGACGCCGAAAAAAATGCCGGAACAATATACAAATCTTCTCACAAACTTTATTATCAAATGGATGTTACTAAAGAAGTTATTGGTGAGCAGAATTATTATGTATCAAAATATAAAGGCCGTATCTTATTTTCTAACTTTAACGATCCTAGTCAAATTAATAGAATTTTCGAACAAATCCAATATTATCGAAACTTTAAGAATTTAGAAGTAAATCCCGCAGATCCACTTACACCCGCAGAACAAGAAAGGAAACTAATTTGAATACTTTTTAACACAGGTTTCAATGCTATTTCCAACTTTGATTTATCTTTAAATAATCGTTATCCTGGTTTTGATTTTCAAACAGAAACAAGCACCATCGATAGACTATGACACACAGAAAGTTCTTCTAATACATTCTTTTGTCCAGTAAACAATAATCCTGGAGAACATTATTACATATACTGTGACTATATTGATTGTACTTTTCGTTATTCCAATATTTCCGACGAAGCCACTTTCTCTGTTGATGTTAGGGAAGCGAAGTGTAACTGTATCCAAGAATGTATACCTGAACATCACGACCATATTGAATAAAAAGTATGGGCACGATTAATATTCTCTTCTGTTTTGATTTGAATTATTATGAAAAAGCAATAACTACAATTTCACAAATGCTTTCTGTTACTAACCCCGCAAATTTTTACAACATATACATCATTATCGATAAAATCCCTAGTTTCAGTTTTAATGAATTAATTGAGAAAGTTTACAAAATAAAAAACTATAAAATCCTCTTCCGTTTACAAAATCACGACTTCGATAATATTAACTCACATAAATGAAGTAGTGTTGTTTTTTGAAGATTACAGGTTCCTTCTTTAATTCCTGAAGATAAAATCCTTTCTTTTGATGTTGACATTGTTTTTAGGGAAGATCCGGCAATACTTTTTAGTAATGAAATCTCGACCCATATTGCCGGAGTTATTGATTTGATGTCTGTTGAATATCTTGAGTATGATAAGAATAAACAATATTTCTCAGATATCGGAAAAGAAAAAGCTGTTAACTATATCAATGGTGGATGTATCCTTTTTAATAATAAAAAAATAATCCGCGATCGTTTATATGAAAAATTTTTACAAGAGGCAAAAAATAATTATGCTTTAAACGAACAACACATTCTAAATCTCGTGTGCTCCAAAACCATTCTTGATTTTATCTTCTCTTCTTTTAATAACCGTGTTTGATATTTAAGAAAAAAAATCTTTCCTCACTACGCTAAGAATAAAAAAGAATTAAAAGAAAAAATGAATAATGTTTTCTACGTCCATTTTAATAGGCCAAAACAATGATCTTATAAATGATGCTTTTTCAACAGAGATTTGAAAAACGAATGGAATGATTTATATAAAAAAATATTTAATTAAATAAGATAATAAAAGGATGGAAGTTAAAAATAAAAAGTTTATTACCTTTTCATTGGGATGCCGAGTTAATATTTGCGAAACGAACGATATTATTGTTGAAGGGGAAAAGGAGAATATGGTTTATACAAAGGATGTTAATGAAGCTTCAATCGCTATTATCAATACATGTTGCGTCACAAACAAAGCGAGTTCCAAATCTATTCATTTAATTCAAAGAATTGCTAAATTAAAAAATATTGAAGCTATTTGTGTATGTGGGTGTTTTTCACAATTAACTCAAGATATCGATATTGATAAAGTAAAAATAATTATTGGCACAAAGTATAAAACCAAAATAATCGAACTTTTAAAAAAATACGAGAAAGAAAGAATAATTTTAATTGATGATTTAATGAAAGAAAAAAAATTCGAATTATCACACAAACACCAAAATGTAAAAAACACCAGATTCTTTTTTAAAATCCAAGAAGGCTGTAATTATAACTGTTCTTACTGTATCATCCCTTTAGTTAGAGGAAGACAAAGAAGTTGTAAAAAAGAAGAAATTTTTTCAACAATAAACGAAATGATTAAAAATGAGATTAAAGAAATTGTGTTAACAGGAGTTAATCTTGCAGGTTACAATGATAATGGATACGAATTTTTTGACTTATTAAAAGATATAAAAAAGGAATATGAAAAAGAAGATGTTCGTTTCCGACTAAGTTCGCTAGAACCGTTCCAAATCAATAAGGAGATAATTAAATTTATTCTTGCAAATCCAATCTTTTGTCCTTCTCTTCATATTTGTCTTCAATCAGCAAATGACACTATTTTAAAAGATATGGAAAGGAAATATACTTTTCCCCAATTCTTATCCTTATGCAATTATGCTAGAAAAATAAATAAATTAGTTTCTTTAACAACTGACTATATTATTAATTTCCCATCAGAAACAAAACTATTATTCGATGATAGCATTAAAAATCTAAAAAAAATCAAATTCAGTTCCATGCATATTTTTCCATTTTCTTTGCACAAACAAACAAAAGCTGCTTTAATCAAAAATCTGGTTCTTCCTCGACAAAAGATCGAAAGATATGGAATAATCTCCTCTTTGAATGAAAAATTTAAAAATGAATATCTAAAAAAATTCATTAATAAAAAAGTCGAAGTTATCTTTGAACAGAATAAAGAGCAAAACAATTCCATCGGACATAGTCAATATTTTTTTTCAGTAATTGTAAAAGGAAAAGAAATATTAAAAAATTGCAAAAAGATTGTTAAAATAGTCGAAGTAAATAATGAGAATGAGGTTTTCGGGGTTATTGCTTAGGCTTCTTTTTTTAAAAATTCCTCTTCTAAAAGTTACGGTTTATATAATTTTGTTATGGCTAACGAACCAAATAACAATAATATTGTAAATCCAGAAGAAAAACAAGCGAAAAACAAAACAATACGTAACTGAGTAATTCTTGCTATTTTCGTTGCAATCTTTGGTATGTTCTTTTACTTTTCTTGTAGACCAACAAGTGTTAGTGTTGATGTTACCAATATTCAATTAATCCAGAATGATCAAAAAGAAAAAGATCAACTTAAAATTACTGTTTCTCACAGTCATACATTTATAGTTGATAATCCAGAAAGTAATTCTACTAGTGAAATCTATTATTCTGCCAACAATAAAACTGCTTATGTCTTTTTTGTTAATACAACAGAAGGAAAAATAAACTTCCGAGTTCTTGACAAAGATTCAGTCAATGACAAGCACAGTATATTTATAGGTTCTATGAATCCTATAGAAATTAATCAGACCAACATTTCTGATCCTATTATCCATTGATACAACTCAGTAATTACAAACCATTCATACATCCCAAATGAATCTACTCCTTGATGATACTACATTCTTCAATTACTCCCTACCGCTGTTTTATTATTTATCTTATTCTTTACATGGAAAAAGATGGGTTCAGGTGGAATGGGACTTGGCGGAGGTGAAGAATCAATCTTTTCAATGGGAAAAAGTCAAGGTAAATTGGTAGTTTCTAATGTTAAATTCTCTGATGTTGCTGGAATTAATGAGGAAAAAGAAGAACTTATCGAAATTGTTGATTATTTAAAACAACCCGCAAAATATTCAGCAATGGGTGCGAGAACTCCGAAAGGTGTAATCTTATATGGTCCTCCTGGAACTGGGAAAACATTACTTGCAAAAGCAGTAGCGGGAGAAGCAAAAGTTCCTTTCTTTCAGGTTAGCGGTTCTGCTTTTGAAGATATGCTTGTTGGTGTTGGAGCGAAAAGAGTAAGAGATTTATTCACTAAAGCAAGAAAAGCATCCCCTGCTATTATCTTTATTGATGAAATAGATTCTGTTGCAAGTAAAAGAGGTAAATTTGATATGAGTGGAGGTGGCGGAATTGCCGATCAAACTATTAACCAATTACTAGCAGAAATGGATGGATTCAGTACTAAAACCGGAGTTGTTGTTATTGCAGCCACAAACCGAATTGATACATTAGACGATGCTATTTTACGACCAGGCCGATTTGACAGACACATTCAAGTTAATCTTCCTGATATTAAAGAAAGAGAAGAAATCTTAAAAATCCATGCTAAGAATAAAAACATCTCCTCCTCCGTTAATTTCAACGATATCGCAAGAAGAACGCCGGGAATGAGTGGTGCTCAATTAGAAAATGTTTTAAATGAAGCAACTCTACTTTCTGTTAGATTTGGTAAAAATGTTGTTGGAATGAAAGAAATTGATGAAGGAATAGATCGAGTTATTGCGGGTCCCGCTAAAAAATCTCGTGTTATGTCAGAAGAAGAAAAAAGACATATTGCAGTTCATGAAGCCGGACATGCTCTTGTTGGTCTTTTCACCCCAGGAGCTGATGTTGTTGAAAAAATAACCATTATTCCTCGAGGACAAGCTGCTGGATATACTGTGTCTAACCCTGTTAAACAAGAAAAAGTTATTCAAACTAAAAAAGAGCTTTATGATGTTTTAGCTACCTTTATGGGTGGAAGAGCTGCGGAAGAGGTACAATATGGTTGAGATAATATCTCCACAGGTGCTGCCAATGATTTATATCGTGCATCCTCTATTGCAAGAAGTATGGTAATGCAATTAGGAATGACCGATGTTTCTATGAGTCAATTAATTCCTTCAGAAGGCACTAACAATCCTTATCAACAAAAGCTTTATAGTGATGATACAGCAAATAAAGCTGACGCTGAGGTGGAAAAAATTATTAGAGAAAGATATGAATTTGCTAAAAAGATTATTATTGACAATAAAGCAGAATTAGATTTAATTGTTCAAACTCTAATTTCACTAGAAACTATTGTTAAACCGCAAATTGATTACATCCACGAACACAAAACTCTTCCTCCTGAGGTTTTAAAAAATAACGAAAATGTTGAAAAAGAAAAACAGAAAGCTAAAAAGAGCGAAGGTAAAACAAAGAAAATCGAGAAAGTTGATTAGTCAGTTTATGAAATATTACGCTGTTAAAAAAGGAAGATCGGTCGGGATTTTTAATGATTGAGAAACCACTAAAACTCAAGTAGATAGTTTCCCTGGGGCCATTTTTAAATCCTTTAATTCAAAAAAAGAGGCAGAGGAATGGATGAAAGAGGAAAAGGAGGTTATTCCAAAGGATGCATACATTGCTTACACTGATGGTTCTTATGATAAACAAACTAAAAAAAGTGGTTATGGAATTGTCATTTTGCAAAACGATAAAGTAATCAAAAAATTATCAGGTCATTTAGAAGAAGATTTTTATAATTCCCACAATATCTTAGGCGAGGTTTATGGAGTTTTAAGGTGTATCGAATTTTGTTTAAAAAGTAATATTAAAAAAATATACATCTATCATGATTATCAAGGTTTAAGCTCTTGAATTTCTTCTGAATATAAAACTACATCCAAAATCGCCCAGTTCTATGTAAAAAATTATCAAGAACTTTTAAAAGATAAGAAGTTAGAAGTTATTTTTGTCAAAGTAAAAGGGCACAGTGATAATAAATACAATGATATGGCTGACTTATTAGCAAAGAATGCAATTGGAATCTCTAAATAAGTTCTTTCAATAAACGGTTTAATTCTACTGCATATTCTAATGGCAAAGTATCGGCAAAAGGTTTAAAAAAGCCTAAGGAATACATCTGCTTTGCTTTTTTTTTATCAATTCCTTTAGAGGATAAGTAAAACATTATTTCTCGATCAATATTAGTAATTTTCGCTTCATGTTTGATAAAAGAAGAGTCGTTTTCAATTATTTCAGTAGGAATTGTGTCACTTGAAGAATATTCGTTTAGCAATAAGGTATCGCATTCCACTTCTGCATATGAATCGTTAGCACTCTTAGTTATTTTCACAAGTCCTCGATAATTCGCAACCCCATCCATACTAGCGATAGTTTTTGATATTATTGAGCTTCTTGTATTCTTTCCCAAATGAATCATTTTCGCCCCAGTATCTTGTTTCATACCTGAACTGCATGCGGCGATTGAAATACATTTAGCTTTTGCATAATCTCCTTTAAGAATAGAACAAGGATATTTCATATTAATAAAACTACCAATATTTCCATCAATTCATTCAATATATCCTCTTTCCTCAACTATTGCTCTTTTTGTAACCAAATTAATTACATTTTTGCTTCAGTTTTGGATAGTTGTATATTGAAACTTTGAATTCTTTCCAACAAAAACTTCCACAACTGCAGCATGAAGGTTGTTCTTATCGTATACAGGGGCAGTACATCCTTCCATATATTTAATATCGCAGTCTTCTTCAATAATAATTAAAGTTCTTTCAAATTGGCCGACTGATTTTGTGTTTATTCGAAAATACGATTGTAAAGGCCTTTCTAATATTGTTTTTTTAGGGACGTATAAAAAGGTTCCCCCGCTACAAACACATGAATTTAAAGCGGCATATTTATTGTCATTAGAAGAGACTAAGGTTCCAATATATTTTTTTACGATATCACCATGATTCTTAATCGCTTCATCAATACTACAAAAAATTATGCCTTTCTTTTTTATCTCCTTTTGCAATGAATGGAATATGGTTTCTGAATCAAATTGTTCATTTATTCCGCTTAAAACTTTTTGTTCTTTTTCCCCGATCCCGAGTTTTTCGAAAGTGTTTTTTATTTCTAAAGGCACATCTTCTCATTTTTCACTAGATTTATCAAGACTGGAATAGTAAATAAATTCGTTAAAGTCAATAAAGGATAAATCGAAGGAGAATGTTGGGTTTTTGATATTTAGAAATTGTTTGTATGCATCTTGTCGAAACTTCTTCATTCATTCAGGCTCACCCTTTATTTCACTAATCTTTTTAATTATCTCTGCATTTAGTCCTTTTTTAAAAGTTTCTTTATTTTTAGTTTCAGTGGCAAAACCATATTTATATTCCATACAATCATTATAATTCCTGAGTTTTCGCGTTCGGTGTAAAGTTTTTTTGTAATTTTAAGAATAGAAAATATTAAAAAACCGCAAAAATAAAGTGGTCGAAATAAAAATATTAAGATACAGTATCAGAAATTTTTTCATAACAGTACAATCCTGTAGTTAATTTTATATAAGGACTTTTTAAATTCGCTGGTTGTGATTCTGTTCCTTCCATCACGGTTCCGGTAGTTATATCGTATCAGTTGCTTCATGTGGTACCAGAACGTGCGCGAGAACAAACACTGTTATATACGACATTTTTATATCAAATATAACAAATTTGGAAACGGTGTTCATCATTAGGGTAAGGGTCTTGATATGTTGTAATCGTTCCCATAAAACGTTGAGTACTAATGAATGGACCATGATACACACCTATCGCTTCGCTTTTATCGATATATATACATGTGTTTGGCAAAAATTCATTCGCATCACATGTCATTGTACCTGCGGCTGGTGTTGTATTGTAATCTTGATATCCGTAAATTGTTATTTTATTTGGTGGATTTTTTATTCAATTTCATTTACCAGCATATCCTTTTTGTTCAGGAGTTGTATCCCCTCTTAATTCAATAATTGTTCCATTGGGAATATTAATTGAACTCTGGTTAATTTTTGATATCCCTAGACACAATAATAATGATGGAATTATTGCGCAAATTGAAACGACTAAAAATGTTGAAAAAAAGGCAATTTTTTTTTTAACAAAATACATATTTATTACATTATATTCTAGAATATTCTTAATTTAGGTGAATTAGAACGTCCTAGATTGGGCTTTGAAAACTTGGAACGGGCATATTTTTTTCCATCATGGTAAAACAAAAAATATAATTTAACAAATGCGTAATCCTAAATCTGATAATATTAAAAAAATATTAAGCGAGAAGAAAGCTGATGCGTTCATACTAGTTTCTCGACTTAATCGTTTTTGATATTCTAATGTTGATGTCAACGATGGTTCTTTTATTATCATCACCCAAAAAAATTCCTTCCTTTTTGCTGATGCAAGAGATATTAATGCTTGTAAAGCTATTGCATGTGTAGATAGTATTGTTGAATCTGTGGGATATAAATGTTTTATTGAATTTGTGTCTGCTTTGAATTTTAAAAAAATAATCATCGAAGACAATATCACTTTGCAAGAATATGAAGCTTGTATCAAGCCATTAAATATTGCTTGTGAAGTTTACGATATGAAGCAATTACGTTCCATCAAAACAAACGAAGAAATTGTTCTTTTACAAAAATCTGCCGACATCGCTGTTAAAACTATCGAATGAGTAAAAAAAACTATCAAAGCCGGCGATACTGAAATTGATATTGCGAAAAAAATTCATATTCACATGTTGGAATTAGGAGCTTCTGATTTAAGTTTTTCTCCGATTGTTGCTTTTGGAAAGAATGGCGGAAATCCTCATCATGTTTGTACTAAAACGAAATTAAAAGAAAACGATTTAATAACATTAGATATCGGGTGTAAGTTTAAAGGGTATTGCAGCGATATTACTCGAACGTTCTGAATTAAAAAACCTTCACCAGAGCACCTTTATATGTACAATTTAGTGAAAAAAGCACAAGCGATAGGATTAAAGGCGGCACAAGTAGGAGTTAGTGGAAAAGAAATAGATAAAACTGTTCGCGATTTTATTGAACAGGATAAAAAATACGGCAAACTTTTTCTTCACGGAACTGGGCATGGAGTTGGGGTTGAAATCCATGAATATCCTAATGTTAACAGAAATAATAATCTTCCAATGAAACCAAATCATGTAATCACAATAGAACCAGGAGTTTATAAAGAAGGTTTTGGTGGTGTCAGAATAGAAGATACGATTGTTATTAGCGAAAAAGGTCCAATTATTTTAACTAAAAAATCTCCAAAATAATCTAATCTTTTTACAGTCGTAAAATATAATAATATTATATTTTTCGATGAAACAAAATAAATTTGGTTTTTTAACAATAATGTTTTTTGTTTTCGGATCTTGTGTCGGAACTGGAATTTTTTTTAAGAACTCAGAAATTTTATCTAACACTGGTTCCATCATTTTCTCTCTAATTGCTTGGTGTCTAGCTATTTTTGCTGTTATCTGTATTGCTGCGTGTATTAAAGAAATGGCTGGAAATAGTAAGGAAAATGTTTTAGGGAATATTGGTTGAATTAAAACTTTTTG
Organism: Mycoplasmataceae bacterium; assembly: GCA_031282725.1. GTDB lineage: Bacteria > Bacillota_I > Bacilli_A > Mycoplasmatales > Mycoplasmoidaceae > Malacoplasma_A. Next base: position 14,156 of record JAITDD010000049.1, on the reverse strand, counting down.
CCAAACGAGATTTTATAAAGGGTTTCGTAATTTTATGATTTATCTTTACATGCCTGTCACTATATTCTATCTTCCTTTTTATTTTGTCCAATCATTAATGGATTCCTTGTCAATATTTTATGGTAACGAAATCGTTATCCCTTTTTGAATGATGATTCTTATTTCATTTGTGATGGTTGTTTATCTAACTGTCGTTCCAATGTTTACTAAAAAAGTTGCCATCTTCCAAAACTATCTTTTTTCTTTTCTTCGATTCATCCCTTTACTTTTCGGAATAATTGGAGGACTTATCATTTTTGTTACTATTAGACATGGTAGTCTTGCAAATGATTTAATTTCAACCACTCTTCCTTCAACCCCAACCCAACCTTTCTCCCTAACTTCAGTTTCTCCTTTTTTAGGAATTATCGCCTCTATCCCTGCTATCTTTTTCTCTTTTGATGGTTTCTATACTTGTTCTTCTTTGGAAAAGGATATGAAAAAACCAGAGCAATTTTCTAAAGCATTAGTTTGCGGTATCATCGTTGTTGCCACCTTTTATATCCTATTTAGTATCTTTACTCTTTTAGCGGCGGATGGTGGAACAATAATCGGATTAAATAACGCATGAGATAATAATGCTTCATGAGTTAAGATTTGTAAGTTTATTTTTCTTCTTTGTATTAGTTTTGCTGTTTTTGGCGCTATGAATAATTGAGGAACATACACGGTAACGTTTACACAACGTATGTTTGAAAGAAGAGAAGTAATTTTATTTTCGAAAAATCCAATAACGAGTAAAAATAAAATCAATTTGATTATCGAATCCTTCTTAGTTCTTATTTTTATTCTTTTAACTACTATCGGAATATTCTACACAAAACTAAAAACTACCAACCTCTACTATGATGAAATAACATGTAGATTATTTAATTTTGTTAGTTTAATATCTAATTGACTATCCTTATTCATCTTCTTCGGATTAGGCTTTGCCCTTGTTGGATTTTTATTTAAGAATAAGAAATGTAAAACCTCTACTAAATATCTTGCTTGAATCTCTATCTTCTTCATTTCCTTATCTGTTTGCTTTGAAATTACTAATTGCTTTGTTACTTTAATCTCTTCAATTATTTGACAAACGCAACATTCTAGTCAAAGTTTAGATGAGTTTTTAATCCCTAATATCTTAAAAACCTTATTCCTTTTTTCAATCCTTTCTATTTTATTTATTAATAATAATAAACAAGGAGAATATTGAGTTAAAACAGTTTAATGAATCAAAAGAAAATTAATTTTATTTCAGTAATGTTGTTAGCGGTCGGAGCCACTATTGGTTCTGGTATCTTTTTTAAAAATTCTTCCATTCTCGATTATACTGGTTCAATAGTTTTTTCTTTATTCTCTTGAGTTGTTTCAGTGTTTGCTATTGTTTGTATTTGTCTTACTTTAAAAGAAATAGTTCGTGATAGTGGCCAAAATAACTCGATGGGTAATATTGGTTGAATTAAAAGTTTTTGCTCCACTCGTTTTTATAATGGGTTCCGTAATTTCATGATTTTTTTATACATCCCGACAAATTTTTTTATTCTTGTTTTTTATGGAGTGCAATCAATACAAGATTCTTTAACAATATTTCTTGGGGAACAATTTCAACTAAGATATTATTATGTCATCCTTATCGCTTTCTTTTGCCTTTTATTTTTTACTTTCGTTCCCATGTTTTTTTCTAAATTTGGGATTGTTCAAAATAATATTCTTTCAATAACAAAATTTCTTCCCCTTCTTTTTGGTATTGTAGCCGGAATTGTTGTTTTCAGCATTAATAAGGCTAGTCTTGCCAATAATCTCATCGATATCAACCTTCCCCCACAAACAGAGCCAAAACCATTCTCTTTAAGCCACATTTCCCCATTCATCGGAATCATTGCTTCCATTCCAGCAATATTCTTCGCTTTCGATGGTTTCTATGTTGCGGGTTCTGTGATGAATGAAATGGAAAAGCCTGAAAAATTCTCCAAAGCATTAGCATTAGGAATCATCGTGGTGGCTGTTGTCTACATCCTTTTTAGTATTAGTATGTTGTTTGTGTCCGAAGGAGGTTCTTTTATCGAATTGGTTAACAAATGAGAATCTGACAATAATGCAATAAAGGTTATTAAATTCCTTTTACTTTTGTGCATCGCACTTGCTTGTTTTGGTGTAGTTAATAGTTGAAGTATATTTTGTTTTACTTTCTTTAAAGAATTGATTCAGAAAAAAGAGACTATATGACACAATAGATTTAATCACAATTCGAAATATTCTGTTATTCTTTACAATGCTATTTTGATTATCTCTACTTTTTTTGTTTTCACTCTAATAGGTTGTTTCTTTTATCATGACGGGCCTTATGCTGCTACGACTCATTATGATGAAATCACTAAAAAGATATTCAACCTATGCGATCTTATTTCTAACTGAACCTCATTATTTGTTTTCTTAGGAATTATTGTGGCAATATTTGGTTATTTACAAAAAAATAAAAATACTACAAAATCTTTTAAAACATTTGCTTTCCTAGCAATCTTCTTTGTTCTTTTATCTACCTTGTTTGAAGTTAGTGAATGTTTTGTTATTTTAATTTCAAGTGTTTCCTTTCAAATACAACATGCGAACATTTCTTTTGGAACCTATCTTCTTCCTTCTATCCTTAAATTTATATTGCTTTTTGTTTTCTTCTCCGTTTGTTTTCTGGCGAAAAAAGATAAGAAAGAATTAAAATTAAATATTGGCTAGTTTTTCTCTAATTTTATCTCCAGTAGCATAATCTTTTTCTTCGTTAGCTTTTTTTCATTTCTTTAAGTCTGGTATATATTTGGCTAATTTAAGATTATAAACAATTCCTAATATAGAAAGTTGCAAGATGACTTGATTAATGGTTTGTTCAATAATTTTGAATTTCTTTTCCTTTAATAAAGAAGGAAGTGATTTTGTTTCATCATAAATTAAAGTGACAACACCCGGGAAGTTTAGATCGTTGTTCATTATTTCGATAAATTTTTCACTTAGTTTAACTTTCTTTTCTTTAAAAACGATTCCGTTTAAATAAAGTTGGAAGATAAAAGAGTTTAAGGTTTTGAAAAGCTTATTAATTTCGCTTCTTGCCAATTCCATATTTGCATTTGAATAGTTAATTGGGTTTTCATATTGAGTTTGTAAAAAGAATCAACGAATTGTGTTAACATCGTAAACTTTTAAGATATCGATTCCTAACACGAAGTTATTGAGAGATTTAGACATTTTTTCATTATTTACCATGATATGTCCAACATGCATTCAGTTTTTTGACATCTGTTTGTTTGTTAAAGCAATATTTTGAGCATTCTCGTTTTCGTGATGAGGAAATTTTAAATCGATCCCACCACCATGAATAGTGACTCCGTTATTACCGAAATATTTATTAACAAAATAAGAACATTCTGTGTGTCATCCGGGACGTCCATGATTATTTCAAGGAGATTTTCAATTTACCCCAACATTGGTTTTTTTTCATAAAACAAAGTCTAAGGGAGATTTTTTTTCAGAATTATTTTCTTTTCTTACTCCATTTAAAAGGTCAGATATTTTTTGTTTTGATAATTTTCCATAATATTTTTTTACAGAGTTGATGTCAAAATAAACATCCCCGTCGCTTGAAACATATCCTTTATTCTTTTTAACAAGTTTTTCAACATAGTCAATGATTCCTTGAATATTTTCCATGACCTTAGGGACAACATCTATTTTACGAACATTTAGTTTTTTTGCTAAATCAAAGTAGGCATCGCAATATTTTTGACTAACCTTTTTCTCAGTAGTTTTTTCTTCTGCGGCTTTCGTAATTATTTTATCATCAACGTCAGTAATATTGGAAATGTATTTAACCCTATGTTTGGTTGCTAATAAAAATCTCACAAGAACATCAAAAGTTATTAAAGGACGAAGATTTCCGATGTGTACATGATTATATACAGTGGGACCGCAACAATATATTTTGACGAACTTGTCTTTGATAATTTTCTTACTTTGTGAATAAGAATCGTAAAGGTATAAATTTTTGGAATAATTAGACATTAACCACGAATGTTAAGAGTTTGGATAATTTGACGGTATCTTTCAATATTATTTTTTTTCAAATAAGCTAATAATTTTTTACGTAAACTAACTTTTTTATATAACCCTCTTTTAGAAGAAAAATCTTTTGAAAATTCTTGGATGTGTTTAGTTAGATTAGAAATATCATTAGTTAATAAAGCTATTTGAACTTCAGCTTTCCCAGTATCTTTTTTATTTTCGCCAAATTTAGCAATAATTTCTGCTTTTTGTTTTTTTAGATTGGTCATAATATTATTATATAGGAAGTTAAAAACCTGTTAAACTATGCTAACGAACTTGGGGTAGTTATTGAAATTTTCTAACAAGCAGGAATTCATTTTCCTTTTCTTTTTTGTTGCTTTAATTGCACCCTTTCATTTCTTTATATGATTGTATTGTTTTTAGGAATATGCTGTTCTATACAGCAAAATTACTGTTTTTATGTTTTTGTTGCATAGGAAAGCGAAAAAACCGTGGTTCTGCGCAACATAATTAAACATGTTGAAAAATTTTGTGCAGATTCATTGTTTTACTAATTGATAATCTATTTAATAACTTGCTGTGTATGAGGTGGTTGTACATTTATTTTCGTCCATTTCAAAAATTATAAATCTCAAATAATGTTGCTATCACTATTATTCCTCTTGTTTTATCTCGGTAAAACAGTTAAAAAATGTACTCGATTTAGCCTATTAACCCTTAATTTGTTTGGATTTAAATTCTAACTAATTCTTTTTCAAATGTTATCAACATTTTCTTGCGCCGTTGTTAATTCGTTTCCAAGATATAAAAATTGAAATAAATAAACATTATTGTCAGTATTTTGAGCATTAAAAGTTGGAAGTGGTAAATCAAATACATATAGATCATTAATAGTGTTGATAACGGCATCATATTTATTAACTGCGGCAGTGTTTGTATCTCTCGCAAATGAATAACAACTACCGTATAAGTTTTCTGTTTTATTGTTGTAATTAGAGTTAATAAAAAAATTCTTATACTTAAAAATATCTTTCTTAATTTTTGCTACATTATGAATTTTTTGGATTTTCGGACTTAATGTAGAATTAGTATAAGTTGAATAATTACATGTAAGTATAAGGTTAGCATATACCCAATCATTATTCCTAACAATGTAGCTTTTTAAATAAAACATTTGAGTTCCGAAAGATAAAGCTGGTAAAGGAGTAAATATTTTAGACTGACTACTAGAAAAATCAAGTATACTATTGTTGGTTTCATCACAATATTCACAAATAACTCCATTACTACGAACATAATTTCATATTCCTGGATATCCTAATGAATTCGGGCTTGAAGTTCCGAAGATGCGCAATTCGCTATTAACAGGAAAAATTAACATTTCGCTTTTCATTTTGGAGGTACCTAAACACAGCAAAAGAGAAGGAATTGATACAACAGAAACTCCGACTAAAATAGAACTAAAAAAGCCAATTTTTTTTTTATAGAAATAGACATATTAAAAATATTATATTCCCAAATGCATGTTAGTTCATCACTAATAATTAGAAATATTATTTTTTATCAACAGAAACACTCTTTCTTGCTTTCTTTGGTTTTTCTTCACTAACGACAGTTTTTTGAGGTTTAGAATCTTCTTGTGTGCATTCGTTGTCAACTAAAAGAATAATACCAGCGATTATGTTAAAAGTACCGCCGAAAATAATGGCACAAATAGCTAAGGCGATGTTTTTATTTGGTTTTTTTGAATCATGCTTAATTAAACAATAGAAAAGAATGGGCACTAATACAACAAGAGGTACAACTATACTTATGAGGATTATTAAGTTAGTAGTAGTTTGAGGCGTTTTCTCTCCTCCTACAATAAAAAGAATAACCAAAACTAACATTAATGTTCCGATAAGAACGCTTTGTATGATAAGATTAGCAAGTGAGAATTTAACAGCTATTTTTTTGTTTTTTGTCATCTTGAATATTATATGTGGTGTCAAAAAATAGGTGAGAATTATGAAACGGAAAATAACCAATTTTGCATAAATTTTGATATGTTAAAAAAAATATTCTATGTTGTTTTTTAGTATCATATTTTTATGATAAAAAGAGATAAAAACATTAATGAACTTTTTTTCTACAAAGATATTAAACTTATCAAAGTAATAACCGGAATTAGAAAAAGTGGAAAATCAACAATTATGCAACAATATTGTTCCCTTTTAAAAAAAGAAAATAAAGATAACAACATCATTTTCATTGATTTTAATGATTATGAAACTTCTGTATCTATCAAAAATAATGCGAATTAAATGTTTACATAAAAAAACACTATAAACCGAAAAATAAAAACTATTTATTTATTGATGAAATTCAACAAATAAGTGAATTTCAAAAAGTAATTAATAGTTGATCAATTAAAGAAAACATCGACATCTATATTACTGGTTCCAATTCGAAACTATTATCAAGCGAAATATCTACTCTAATTACAGGCAAGAATGCAGTTATCAAGGTATATCCATTAGTTTTTTCAGAACTTCACCAATATTTCGATGAAAACAATATTTTAGTCAAAGATATCAATTCACAATTTGATAATTTTTTTAAATTTGGGGGAATGCCTGGAAGAACAGCTTTCGATTATGAAAATAAAATTTATACATATCTAAACATGATTTATAGTGATATTTTACAAAATGATATTCTTTCTCGTAATGTTGTTTTTGATGTTAATGAATTGGGAAATATTTACAAATTAATATTCGACAATATAGGAAAAGAGTTGAGTTATAAAAATATTTACGAAATAATTAAAAAAAACAGTTCATTATTATCGCATGTAACAATTGTTAAATATGTTGAATTATTACAAAGTAGTTTTCTAGTTCAAAAAATTAACAAATATGATTTAAGCGGAAAAAAATTACTAGAAAATTTATACAAATATTATCCTGTCGATTTTGGAATGAGAAACGCTATCTTTAAAAGCTTCGCTCATAACAGAGGGAAAATATTAGAAAACATAGTTCTTAATGAATTAAAATATCGTGGGTATGAAGTTTTTATCGGAACAAGCAGAACAATTAGCGGAATAGACTTTGTTGCCAAAAATAATTCAGAAGTTTTATATTTTCAAGTCTGTGAAACTATAAATCAAGATAATATAAAACGAGAAACCAAACCACTTTTAAAAGTTAATGATTCTTTTCCTAAAATTGTACTTTCACTTGATTGGAATGAATCATATGATGAAAAAGGCATTCAATACAAAAATATGACTTCTTAAAAAATAAATAATATGATTTCAAAAATTATTTTAACTTATCGATAAAGTCATCAATATTACAAAAATCATTTTCTGAATTAATTGTTATTGTAATTTTTCCTGACTTTGCATTTCCTTTATTTTTATATAAAATTTCAGGGATTATTTTTTCATTTATTAAATATATTTCATCTCCTTCGTTATATGTGAATTGATTTACTAATTCAAGTTCATTAGCGTATTTTTTATAAATAGAATGAAGATGTTTATTTTTACTGAACCCTATTTCTTCTATTAATTTAAGGATAGTTGCGCCATTATGTATTTTATCGATAATAGCGCAGATAAAAAAGATATTTTTTTCAACATTAAAACATGGAAGCTGCCTAAAATCAATCGTAAGTTCGCTTTTATTTCTTGTAGTAGTTTTGACTTCTAAATATATATTTTTATTGTTGAAATTAAAATCAAAAAGTGATCCATATTTTTCATCATTCGTTTGGTAGAAATCTGCTCATTTTATTCCCTTTTTTTCCAAGCGATGAATAAAAATAACTTCTCCTAAATCACCAATCAATTCTTTAATAGTTAAATTTTTACTATTTTGTTCTCAGTAATTATAAATATTTTTTAAATTTTCAAAAAACGATAAATTCCAATTGTAAAAAAACTGTAATTCATTTTGAATATATTCGGCAAATATTTTAGAGCCTTTATTTATTTTAATAAATTTTTTTCCTGAATAATTAGCGACGTCAATAATTTCAAATGTTTGAGGGAATGGGTTTTTCTCATTCTCTCAAAATAATTCGCAGTCAACACCGAATTTATTCTCGTTATCATTTTCTATCAGATATATTATCAATTCTTTATTCATATTATTTTTTATTACTCAATTTAATATTTTTTAAGCTTAGCTCATATCGATGTAGGATATTTTCCAATTCGCTAATGTCGCCGCAATAGTTGATGCTTTTCAATATTTCGTTATATTCTATATAAGCATTATAAATATCTTTTGTCATAACGACATTCATATATTTAAATATTTTTTCTCTATAACCGAATCATCTAGCTCTTTGTAACATTGTATCCATTGAAGGTTGTTCTAGTGGAGAATTCAAAATTAATTCCGTAATTAGATTTTCAAATGTGAAACCACGCGAAATAATATTACCTCCAATAATGATGACGAAATTATCATTTCCACTCCTGTAAGTTTCATTATTTTCGCCATTTATTATTCGAATAGAGGTATTAAATAAATTTTTTTTGATTATTTGTTTTAGTTTGTCAATATTTATTTCGTCGTTATTTTTTGTCAGTGATTTATATATATTGTAATAGTCTTTAAAAAAAGAAGAATTATCAATATTTTTGTATAGGTTTTCCAGCTCTTGAATAACTATTTTACAAATTTGATTATGTTTTTGTTTAAGCGAATCTATATTGATTAAAAACTCACTTTTGTTAACATTATTTTCTGATAGCATGATCGCTGTTGAAAAAATTCAAACAATCAAACTCTTAAATATTTCTTCGCAATTGTTATTTTCATTTTTGTTATTAATTCCTTCAAAAATATATTTATCATTTTTAATAAAATCTTCGGAACCAAAATATCCTGGTTTTGGTTGGAGAATTACTAGTTTTTCATATTCGACAACATTTTCGGTCAATATATTAGCGAAAGGTGTTGCTGTAACTGAGATAAATTTTGTGTTAATAAATTCATTTTTTTGATTGATTCTTTTTATTAGTTTAAAAATTTCTGATTCTGAAGCCGTTGCTATATTTGTCGAAGCGTAATCGCTTTCATCATCGATTATTAAAATATCGATCGGTTGGGTAACTACCTCTGTTATTCCGTGAATAATTTTTTGCAGATTAGTAGTTTGTTTTAAAATCGAAAATAAATATGTTTTATTTTGTAATAAATAATATGTTAAATTAGTGGAAAAGCTTTCATCGTATTTAACAAGTTTTAAATTATTTTCAAAACTTTCGATAAAAGATTCTATTCTTCTGTTGCTTTGGTCAAGAAGTAAGTTATTTGTAGCGGAAAGATAAATTATTATTTTGTATTTTGAATAATTATTTCGGATATATTCTAAAATAGCTGATGTCTTGCCGGATTGTACTTGACCTATTCATAGCTCAGCACATTTTTCCTTATTTTCTAAAATTTTAATCATCGTTATGAAGTTCTTTAAAATACAAAAAAATATTATCTAGTATTTGTGAAATATCTCGATTATTAAATATCTTTTCCAACGAATCTTTTAATGAATGATCTTTAGTGTGTTGATAAAGTTTAATGCAAGTAAATGCTAAACATAATGGAACTATTGTAGGTAAGAAATTAAAAATATCTTTATCACACAATTTTTTAAAAACGTAGTGGTTAGGATTTATTAAAATAATACATTCATTTCCTTTTAAGTCATAATCTAAATAATTTGAATCTTCATCAGCACCAGGTCCCATAATTTTAATCGAAAAATCAAGATTAACATTTTTAATTTTTCCATGTCATATGTCTTGATCAGTTTCTTGAACACGTGTTGTTTTGATATTTGGTGTAAAAAAACCCAATTCATTGACCACTTTTTCTTTTGTTTTAGTTTGAATTGTTTTGTTGGTGTTTTTTTTAATTTGTGCATCCTCAAATTCCAACAATTTCGTGGTAAAAGGCACTATAAACTTTGCAATATTTTCCAAATGTTTTTTAAAATCTGCTTCTTCAATGGGGTCTCATTTTAAATTACGCTTATTTTTATCTGTTGTACTTGCTTTCAAATTTGTTAAATCGACGTCGCCGTATAATCTACGTAACGGTGTGTTTGCGCTACCAGCGGATAATATACTCTTAGTGAATGGATATGCAGAAAGAGAATTAGCGTTATCTTGTCCTCCGGTTGAGTTTGGATTATGTCTTATTCCTCTATTGCAATGGAAAATACTCATTCCATTATATTTTAACAAACTATAAGTTTTATCAGATAACATCTTGTGACCATTTCCGTATCCAAAACTCAATATTCCCCAATTAAAACTAACAATTGTTTCGCCGACTTTTCCTTCGAAACTAAAAAACAAATCGTCGCTGTTATTGAATTTTTCTTCAATATATCTAGCACCAACTTTACTCAGATTTTCTCTTTCATTTTGTGATAATGTTATTTTATAATCATTAATTTCGTTTTCATCAAATTTTACTTTTTGTTCATTGAATCTCAATATTTCGATTAAGTTTCTTTTCGAATAAGGAGTGTAGGGAAAAACTCTAGCTTTTTTATAAATTTCCTGTTTTCCGTTAAGTATGTATTGAATATATATTTCTAAGCCTTTTTCAATATATCTGCCGTATCTTATTTCTAACATATGGATAATATTTCATAATTCTTCATCGTTTTTTTCGATAATTCTATCTTTGTAAATATTTGATATTTTTATATAAGTTCCACTTGAATTGCCTTCGAGTTTATTTTCGTTTGATGTAACACTTTCGACAATCGCTTTTTCATTGTTATCGTGTTTTGTTAAATCTAATTCCAACATACATTCAACACAGTTTTTTCTTTTACTATAAATTTTAACTGTTTCTCCTAAATAAAAGCAAGCCAATTTCATTCCGACCCCATATGTATTTAATTTATTACTTTCTTTCATTTGAAAAGGTTCTATAGCCGCAGATAATTCATCTTCGCTCATCCCGTTTGCATTATCGAAAACTACTAACGATTCTTTTTCGTTGTTTTTAATAATTTGCACGCCAATCTTACAATTTTTTAAATCCAAACTTTCAACTTTATTATTTTCTAAAAAAGATGAAATTGAGTTATCAACAAATTCAGAAATAGCAAAACAAATATCGGTTGGTTCGTTCTTGAAAGCGCGAAAAACATTATACGTTGCATTGATTTCTCTAATTCCCATAATTTTTCAAAATTATTTTTTTTTGTTCTTCGGAAAATTTAGAATTAGTTCTTTTTTCGATTTGAGATAAAATTTTTAATAAATTTTCCTTTAAATTACTATATCAATTTTTGATCTCTCTCTCTCTCTCTCTCTCTATAAGAGTTCATATATTTTTCGTCATTAGTTACTTGGATATATGAATTAATGAAGGGGATTAATAAGCTCTTATCTTGTAAGTTATACATGTACTTATTATATACTTGGGGATATCAAATTTTAACCAATTCTAATCGATTAAACAAAGAAGAAAAGTTGTGTGCAGTATTTAAATTGGATAATCTTTTTAGCCTTCTTTTTATGTTTTTATCATCCGCATAGTCGCGATCAACTTTTTCGATTGTTTTGATTAAATTCACTTTTTCTTTTTGTATATTTTTATTATTACTTAATAACATTGATTCAATATTTAAACCGAAACCACAAAACATACAACCAGTTCGTTTTCATCCTTTTTTGTAAGCTTTGGAAATTTTGATATTAAACATTTTTATAAATTCATCAATATCATCGTCGTTTCATAAAGAAATCGGTCTAGAGGAAGGAGAAGATTTATCGTAAATATTGCATCCTTTTGAAAGTCAATTTGTTTTTCGTAATTCAGATTCAAATATTGTTGTTCCGATAAATTTTGGATTGTTATCGTGTTTTACACCACCTTTAATAAAATTACAGCATTGATGTGTTGGTTTGAAATTGCAAAAATCAGTATCAAGCAAATGGAGATACTTTTTAGGAATTGCTCGTCCTTTTCCGTAACCAAAACATGTTGCGATTCATTTTGCATTTGTTTTTACATCTAAAACACCTCTAATTTTTTGTGATAATTCTTTCGAAATAATTGGGTAGCCGACATTTTTAATCACATCAAGAAAATTGATTTTTGGCGGAATAATTTTGCTTTTTTTAGATGTAATATAATTTCTAATTATTCATGAATTATCTGGATTGAAAAATTCACTAGCCACTAGTATAACTGGGTTGAATTTTTTTTTATTTTCTCTAACCACTATTTTAACCAAGTTTCATAAAACAACACTATCTCTTCCTCCTGAAAACGATACTATTGGAAAAGGCAGTTTATTATCTTCACAATATTTAATAAATTCGCGAACTTTTTCCTTAGCGTGTTCAAGTTTTCAAGCAAAATCTTTATTTTTAATTTCGTTATAAAGAAAATGTTTCCTAGCTTTTTGATGTGAGGTGTCAGCTTTATCAAATTCAACTCAAAAATCTTTATTAACTTGTTTGTCCATATCTAAAAAAAGGAAAATAAAAGAAGGCGATGATTAACTTAGTATTGAAATTTTTGGCTATTAAATGTGATTGTTTTCATAAAAAATTATGTTTATTTTTAGAATTATTTAGTACCATAATAAGATATAAATAATTATATTTTTGTAAAATCAATAGTTAAACTACACTAACAAGCATTGCCTTTTCTCCTCTTAAAATTACAAAAATATGCAAAAGATTCTGTGAAAGTTAGGTATTACAACGAAAAATGTTCTAAAGAAACAATGTATAAATCATCATTAATTTTTCGACTAATTGAACCTACTCCAATCAGCGCGACCGATTTGAATGGTTTACTACCTTTGTTTTCCATAAATTTGCTGAATCGGTTTAAATTTTTAATCGCATTTTCCTCTTCATCTACTCCTAATTTTATTTCAAAAGCAATATATTTTTTATCATCTAAAACCATTATTGCATCGACTTCTAAATTATTATCTTTATAAAAGAAAAGTTCTGCATTAATACAAGAGGCATACACTAACAGCTCTTTTAAAACAAAACTTTCAAAATGGTGTCCGAAGTTATTTAATTGTTTTAGAATATTATCTTTGTTTAAATTTAAAATTGCAAGTGCTAAGCATTCGTCGCATAAAATAATTTTGTCAGTTGTACGAATGGTATTTTTCGAATGAACGTTATTTGGAGAAAAAGCTTTAATTTTATAAAAAAAATTACATCGTTCTAATGATTCAAGATATTGAGGGAGTGTATTTTTCGAAATTTCGGTATCATATTGCGAAATATCATTTAGTAAAGTTGTGTTTAAAATATTTGTTGCACTGTTTCTTGAAATTGATTTTATAAGTGCGTTCATTTTTGAATTATTTTTTTTAACTCCGTCGATTTTTTGTACATCTTCTTCAATTAAATTTTTTATGTAACTTTTATAAAAGACATTACTTTGTGTTTCATCAAAAGAAAGATTGGCCGCAAAACCTCCTCGAATTATTATTTTAATAACTCAATGAATATCTTTTTCTGACAGAACTATTGAATTGAATTTGTCGTTAATAATCATTTTTAAACAAACTTTTTTAGAAGTGTCATTTGTTTCAGTTAATGTCATTGTATAAATATTTATTTTCGCGATTCTGCCCGTACCTGTGTGAGTTTTATTTGAATCGTTAGGCATTGATGAACCTGTTGAAAAATGAAAAAATTGGGACACTTTACTAAGAAAAATTGGGAGGATTTACTAGAAAAAATTGGGACACTTTACTAAAAAAGGCATCCAGTAACTCATTCGATCCTTGGAGAATTAACATACATTTGAAAAAAAGACTACCTTAAAAAGTGCCAAAACACTGGGAGGGTTTATTTCGATTCATCGAACAAAGAAAATTTCGTTTCTAATTTATGTATATGGGAAAAACAAAATATAAAGATTCGAAAGGAAAGAATCTCTACGAGAAGAATGCTAACAAAATGTCAGATGATGAGTTTTATCAAGAAATGCAAGAATGAACCGAGGACAAGATTGTAATCAATGATAATGAAGAGTTTAAATACACTTTCTACATGTTCAAAAAGATCTGAAGAGCGTCGT
>JAITDD010000032.1 GCA_031282725.1 Mycoplasmataceae bacterium | reverse complement strand
ATTGTTTAAAGATATTCTTGGATTTACTTTATATCCAAAAGATGGTTTAATGAATGCGGGAATGAGCCTTATCGGACTTAACTCTGGTTTAATTCCTAAATAGTTCTTTTCCCTTTTCTTTTTTCAAGAAGTGGAAGGTTTGGTTTTGTATATAATAGTATGCAATGGAATCTCGTTTTTTATATTTTCTCTTGCTGTTAATTGCATATAAACACTTATTTTTCTCCTTTTCACCAAGCTTTTCATTTTTCGACTATAATAATATTAAGAACATAGGAGAGCATTATGCTCGTTCGTACTATTTTTCACAATGGCAGTCAAAGAACTTAAACGTATCGCAAAAATTCAGTTAGTAGGTGGACAAGCTCGTCCTGGTCCTGCTCTTGCTTCTATTGGTATCAATATGGCTGAGTTTACTAAACAATTTAATGATTTAACAAAAAACAGAAACGGAGAAATTGTTCGTACTACTATCTGAGCTTATAGCGACAAGTCTTTCAAATTCGAAATCAAAGCAACAGAACCTGCTAGTGTAATGATTAAAAAAGCTGCTAAAATCAAAACTGCAGGTAAGAATCAAAAAACTGATACTGCTGCCACTATCACAAAAGAACAAGCATTAGATATCGCTAAGAAAAAAATGCTTGACCTTAATGCTTATGATGAAGAGCATGCTTTAAGAATGATTGCAGGAACCGCTAAACAAATGGGAGTTAAAATAACAGGAGTAAACCCAATAGTCCATGAAAACAAGAAGTAAACGATATATCCTAAATAAACAAAAAATTGATGCTACTAAGCTTTATTCTGTTGCTGATGCAGTTAAATTAGCGAAAGAAACTTCTAACAACAAATTTAAAAACTCAATCGATATCGCTATTAAATTAAATCTTGATACAAAAAAAGCTGAACAACAATTACGTGGTAACATCGCTCTTCCTCACTATTTTGGAAAAACAACAAAAATATTAATCTTGGACGACTCTTTAACAGCGGAAAAAGCAAAAGAAGCCAAAATTGAATATTTCGGTGGAACCGACATGATTGCTCGAATTAAAGAAGGTTGAATTGATTTTGATGTTATTATTACTATCCCAAAATTCATGCCTCTTTTAGCTCCATTAGGAAAAATTCTTGGACCTAAAGGATTAATGCCTAACCCAAAATTAGGAACAGTAACCACCAACACATTAAAAACCGCTGCTGAATTTAAAGCCGGAAAATATTCTTACAGAACTGACTCTTTCGGAAATATTCACATGAAAATTGGAGTTGTTAGTGCCGCTGATGATGAAATTATTGAAAACATCGACTTCCTTCTATCTTTCATCAAATCAAAAAGACCTGCCGCTGTTAAGGGTGCTTTCTTCCAAAAAATCGTTCTAAGCTCTACAATGGGTCCTGCTATTAAAATAGAATTGCCTAAATAATCGTGGATAAGAAACGTCAAATTTTTGCTTCCCAATCATTGCATGACTACCGTTATATTTTTCCTAGTTGCCTTTCCTATAGTAAAATTTTTAACACTGACACCGGAGTTCCCACTTCCGACACAACACATTTTCTTGCCGCTACATACAATGGAGATGTTTTTCAATCAAGTGCTCCGAATAATCAACCAATTCCCGATGAACGTTTAGCAAACAATATGTATAAAGATAATGCTTTATTACGAGATAGTGCTATTTATGAATGGAAAAAAGCTAATACTGCCCTTTCTTTAATTAAACAAACAAAAGAAGTAATTGCTGCTTGTGAAAAAATTCTTCAAGAAAAACCCCACTGGTGAAACAGAAAAAAACATGCCGCAGCTGAAAGTAGAATCGAAAATGAAAAAAACTATTTTCAAACTGCTTTTAACAGACCATATACAATGGTTTCCACTATAACGGATGAACTTAATATTGAAAAATCTTTGATATTCAATGCTGTAAAAGATAAAATTACCGAAAACAGAATGCTTGCCAATTATTCCACCTCCGCTTTAGTAGAAGAAGCATGTCAAACATCCAATATGTGCCACACCAAACTTCTCCGTTATCTTGTTAATTCTGACGCTAAAAACCCAAATTTCAATCGTGAACAAACTTCCTCTTTTTTTCGAAATCTCCCTGAAAGAATCGAAATAAATGATGATAATAAATATATCGATCAATGTGCAAGAGAAAGTCTCACATCCAGAATAAGTTCTATTAATAAATGTTTTATTGAAGAACAAAAAGAAGAATTTATTATTCAAGTTCCAGCTTTGCAATCTTACAATCCTGCAAGACCTTTATCGCTTGCCTATGCCCAAGCGGCAATTCCACAAACTAACGTGCCAGAGGAATCAATTTTCGCCAGGTTCGATCAAAGAAATCAAGAAGCTAATCTACCAGATTCTCCTATAGAACAACCATTAACTATGTTTCAAAGATTTTGTAATTTTTTTAAATAGGAAATTATCTATTGTTCTAGATATAAATCTGCTAACGATATAACATTAATTTTTTCATCGACTTTAAAAGAAGTTTTTGAAGCACAAATAATATTTAGGCTCTTGCAATGTTTCTGTTTCTCCGCTGTTAATTTGTTGTAAAATTTGTTTAGATTTTTGATTCCGTTTTCAATTCCTTCGACAGAACCTAATTTTATTTCTATTCCGATTCATTCATCATCATTATTTTCTATTACACAGTCAATTTCTAAACCATCACTATCTCGATAAAAGAATAAGTTCATATCAGATAATGAACAGAAAATATTTAATTGTTTTATTACTAATGATTCAAACATAAAACCTAACAGATTAAAATCATTCAATAATTTTTCACGATCTGCATTTAATACAGCAACAGCAAAACATTGATCAGTAAAATTTATTTTTGGGCTTGTTCTTAAATTCGCTTTTGAACGAATATGAGTATTTCAACAATAAATATATTCTATAATATTCGATTCAACAAGAAAATCTAAGTAGGTAGATACTGTTTCTTTGGACAATCCTGTGTTTTTTGCAATTGATGAAATATTTAATCCACAACATATATTTCTCGACAAATCTTTTAAAACTTTCTCCAATGTTGGTTTTGTGATGTTTTTTCTGTTTATTGAGGAAATGATGTTTTTTACATAATCTCGATTCAATTCAATGCATTCAGATACGCTATTATTAATTAATCTCGGTCTTCCTCCTTTGCAAATTTCATCAATATAAAAATTTAATTCAACATTATTCTCTCCTGTTGTAATTTTGTTTTTAAAAAGGTTTTGAAAAGAAATTCTATTTGTTGTTAGTTTTTTTTCTTGTAAAGATAATGAGTACATTTTTATTCTACTTATTCTTCCGCTTCCTGTATGAATTAACGGATTTCATTTAGTAGGAGTTGATGAACCTGTTAAAATGAAAAGATTATTTTTTTCCTCTTTATCTATATTGTGTTTAACAATATTAAAAGTTTGCGGATAAATTTGCCATTCATCTATTAATCGAGGTTTTTCTCCCGAAGTTACTATTTTATTATCTAGTTGAATGTGTTCAATATTGTTTTCTTTGATTGTAATTTCAGATTTACAAATTTGTTGAGAAACTTTTGTTTTTCCGATATCTCTTGCACCTTCAATTAAAACTCCTCCTGTTAATCTTAATTTTCTCAATATCTTTTTTTCAATCAATCTTTCAATATACATAGCTTAATTATATTTCCATTATCCAATTTGTGGAACTTTTATTTGGCAATTTGTGGAATAGTAAGTAGTCAATTCTCTAACCATTTCCAAGATATTCACCGCTTAGCCCTATCATCCATCAATCACAACTTATAATTTAGATATGCCAAAATATAAAAAATATTTTCCTTGATTCAAAAATAATAAAAAATGAGTGTATGCTGATTCTAGCGCCACCTCTTTAAAACCGTATTGTGTTATTGAAGCAATTAATGAGTATTATGAAAAATATTCAACTAATCCCCATAACAACGATTCTTCTTTATCAAGTTATGTTAATCTTAAAATAAAAGAAACTAGAAAAGAAGTTGCTTCCTTTATTGGAGTTAGTGATGAAAAACAAATAATCTTCACCGCTAATGCTACAGAAAGTTTAAATATTATTGCTGATAATGTTTGTTCTTGATTAAAAAAAGACGATGAGGTTATATTATCATTTGCAGAGCACTCTTCCAACCTTCTTCCTTGAATTGAAAAAGCTAAAACAAAAAAATTTAAAATCAAATATGCCGCTGAAAAAGAAACTAATGAACTTACAGAAGATGCTATTATTGCTTCTATCACTAAAAAAACAAAAGTAATAAGCGTTTCTAATGCTTCCAATCTTTTCGGATATACCATCTCCATCTCCAATATCGTAAAACAGGCAAGAAGTATAAACCCAGACATTATCATTATCGTAGACTCAACTCAATTCTTCCCGCATCACCAATCTCAATTAGACAAATGAGACGTTGATTTTTTTGCTTGTAGTATGCATAAAATGTGCGGTCCTAGTGGTGTTGGCATCCTTTTCGGTAAAATGAAATATCTTGAAAAAATGAACCCTTTAAAATTAGGCGGAGGAACTGTTTCTTCTATTGATTCTGACTATTGTGTCAACTTAGCTCCTATTCCTGAAAGATTTGAAGCTGGAACGCCAAACACAGAAGGAATTATTGGTTCGTTGGCGGCTATCAAATTTATCAAAAAGATTGGTATTAAAAATATTGAACAACACGAATTAGAACTTAAACGATACTTTGATAAAAAAATAAAATCTATTCCAAACATTATTTATATGAACGAAAAAGCGCACTTCCCCATCATCGCTTTAAACTACACAAATATCAACCCGCAAGATCTAGCCAATTACTTCGGAAAAAATAAAATCGTTGTTCGTGGCGGAATGAGTTGTGCAAAACTTTCTTATAAAATCACTGACAATAATGTTGGGTATGTTCGTATTAGTCTTTACTTCTACAATGACTTCTCTGATATTGACAGAATCATTTCCGTTTTAAAAAAATTCAAACCAAAAGATATTGTTAAAAACATAATCTAGAAATGACAAAAGAAGAGTTTATTGTCCAAATAAAAAAAACCTTCCCAAATGTTGATTCTTCCTTTTTTTCTCAAATAGAAGTTTACAAAGATTTCTTGCGAAAAACAAACCAAACTCTAAATTTGACAAGGTTAGATAAGGAAGAAAAGATATATGGCGAATACTTTTTTGAGTCCATCTTCCCATTCTCTTTTCTTGATTTCTCCAAACCTCTTTCCTTACTTGATATTGGCAGCGGCAGTGGCATCCCAGGTATTGTTTTAAAAATATTATTCCCCCAAATTAAGTTAACAATCATTGAAAGTTCCAACAAGAAAGTTTCTTTTCTAAAACTATTATGTGACACTTTAAAAATCGAAGCAACAATTCTTTGACAAAGAGCTGAAGAGGTTAAAAAAGAACAACGAGAAAAATACGACATTGTCACGTCAAGAGCTGTTGCATCTTTAAAGGTTATTCTAGAAATCTCAATAGCATATGCTAAGGTTAATGGTCTATTGGTTGAAGTTAAAGGAGCGAACTATCAAAAAGAAATAGAAGAAGCTAATAGAAACATTGATTTTTTAAAACTAAAAATGAGCAAAAAACTTCTTCCTAATGGTGTTGTCCTTATTTTTAAAAAAACACAAAAAACAGACCTGAAAATTCCCCGAACTTGAAAAAAAATCACCGAATCTTAATTAAAAATTCCGTTAGTAATACTGTTGGCACCAAATGTTAAAGAATCCATAGTAGGGAATGTTGGTTGGCTTACTTCATTTAACATTGTGTAATTCACATCAACAGGATAGACAACAAGAGGTAATGCGTTGAAATTAGAATTAGTCTTTAATAATGACGTATTGCTATAATGAGGTGTGTCAATGTGAATGTTTCAATTGTTTCCTAAACCAAGCTTATTATTTCCATCCAATTCTCCCAAAACTATAAGAGGGAAAGAAGCATAATTTTTCATATTTTTCTGTTCAGAAGTAGATTCTGGGAATGTATAATAAGCATGCTCGTTAATTTTGGAAAAGAAAACATTATTAACTCCATCAAACAAACCTCTGCTGTTAAGCGCATTTCTATATTTACCATTATCTATCGCCTTGCAAGCTCATGCATCATAGATAGTAGCAATCTTGTTTGTTTTATTGTTACTATCTATGTGAATGGTTTCATAGTCACTAACCACCCCCGCAATTTCTTGTTTTATTTTAATGGCACAGTTTTTTATTTTAACCCCATAAAGTTTTCAGCCTTTTTGTAAAATGTAATTAGGATCGGTGGAAGCTAAGTCTGCTACTCCAATAGATTCTGTTTCAATTAAGTCAGCCTTTATATTAACGCTATGAATAGAATTACTGACTAAATTATTATCAATCAGGTTTGCATAAAATAAGGAAGTAAAGAATAAAGAACGAACGATATTTGCTGGCTTTAATACATATTCACTATATTCTATCAATTCGGGAAAGTTTCATGCTAAAGGATCTTTTGCTTCATCAAAGGAAGAAGAATTAATTCGGTTAAAGTTTAAGGCATCAGGGCGGAAATATTGTTGATTGTTTCTGATTACTGTGTCTGTATTAAATTTCAATTGAAGATTCAAATCGTTAGCTTCATCAATACATTCAAAAGAAGAGTTGGGTTTTTGTAATATAGAAAAATAATTAAATGAAACGCCATTCTCGTCAACATTATTCAATTTAATAGTAAAACCTAAACCAGATTCTCATGATGGAAACTTATCTGCGGTACTTGCTAATACTTTGAGTTTTAGTATATTGCTAACACTGGTTATTTTATCTAATTTGTCGTTAACGGTTTTGGAAACATAGACTGGTTGGAATAATTCTGAAGTAGTAACTTCTCCTTCTGTTTGTTTTTCTTTACTAAGTCCTGTAAAAGAATAAGTTGTATCTTTACCAAAATATAAGGGGATAGAATTTGCCTCATAGGTTGAATAAATAGTGTTAACACCTTTTGTCTCACTTTTTAATAATAAATAAAGTCTTTGTTTTTGTAAATCAGGAGTTTTTGCGGAAAAATGATTAGAATAACCTGTGCTACTATTTATTTTTTCCTCTCAAAATAAAGGGACTTCAATAATGTATTTTTCTGGAATAGAATAAGGATGAACATTTGGAAAACAATATGCGGCTTCATTTACTTTATATGAGACAGTATCTTTTCCCACTCAATATTTACTCTCTCTTTTTAAAGTTAAAATAACATTGTATCTTGTGCTAATATAATCTAAACCACTTGCGCCATTTAAATCAGGAACAACTTCAATATTATCAATATCATCATTTATACTTAAAGTTTGACTATTTCCAAATTTCGTATTAAACTGATTAACAATCTCTTTTCAACTTGAATTGCCTCCTTTAACATTAGTATTGTGAATGTCATCATAACTATAATTGTAACCTTCTTTTAATTCAATCATTTTCGAAGAATCGGCTCTATCTGCTTCAATATTATGATATTTCACTTTTTTATTACAAGTTAGGTCAATATTATTCAAAGAACTCCCATACTTTTTACTACAACTTGTAAGGAAGAGAAAAAGTGATAAAATGTTTATTATTATAAATAATAATGAAACATGTTTCTTCATATATGAATTATAATTATTGTAAGGCTTCATAGCTCAGGTAGTAGAGCAACAGACTGAAAATCTGTGTGTGCGTGGTGCAAATCCACGTGAAGCCACCATTAAGGACGCGTAGCTCAGCGGTAGAGCAACCGGCTGTTAACCGGTTGGTCACTGGTCCGATCCCAGTCGCGTCCGCCATTTTTTCCCTTTTTAAAAATTTTAACAAACAAGCCGCTTTAAATTAATCGATATTTTTAACATTGTAGAATGGAGTTTAACTTTATTAATCATTCTTACCTATGATCCCACATTCTCTAATTATTCGTTAAAACTTTTACACGATATACATTTATAAATGTATAGTTTGTTAATAATATTTTCAAAATCCACTATAATATCACTATAAAATCACTATAAACGATGAACCTATACTTGGAAGAGAAATTCGCTGAGTTCGAACAATTAATCGAGAATGGCGCAACCGCTAATGAATTCTTACATTTCTTTTACAAAGTCGATAGAAGTATAATCCGATATCGAGTTCAAGTAATATACAATCGCGATTTAACTGATAGAGAATGAACAGCACCATTAGGAGGAGATGAAGTAATAACTGCTCGTATGACTATGACCCCAAGTGAAATAATTAAACATAATGATATGTATAGAAGATTTTTCTTACAAAAAAAAGAAGATGCTAGTGATTTGCTTGCGGAAGCAGACACAATTAAACTAACTACTTTATTAACTTTCAATTTAGAGTCAGTATTTGATAAGGTTAAAAGAAACGAAACTTTAAATATTAAAGAAGCACAATTGTTGGATTCATACCGTAACTCTCAACTTGAATCATCTTCCCATGATTTATTTGAAGAGGAATTAAGAGCAACTCCTTCTATTAATGCCAACATAAACCAACTAATGACAGCTAAACCAGAGTTATTAGGCAAAATGATGAAAGAACTTGCATATAGCACCTACTATCCAAAAAATAACCAAACATTCGTTGACGGTTTAACTATGTCTCAGGAATATCCTTTTCCAATGCTTTGTA
Source organism: Mycoplasmataceae bacterium (assembly GCA_031282725.1). Taxonomy (GTDB): domain Bacteria; phylum Bacillota_I; class Bacilli_A; order Mycoplasmatales; family Mycoplasmoidaceae; genus Malacoplasma_A. Next base: position 6,190 of record JAITDD010000032.1, on the reverse strand, counting down.
AATTAGCAATAGCGGAACGAGGTGATACTGTTGATAACTTTCAAAATGGACAACCAATTACACTTACTCCTGAGTTAATGCTTTCCGAATTTGCTAAACAAGGTACAAATGAAAGTAAAAGAATAATTGGTCTAGAACTTGGTAAACTTGCTTCTAAAATAGTCCTAGAAACACCTATGAACCAAAAACAATTAATCTTTGGATTATTACCTGAACAACAATTAACTCAAGAACAACAGTATTTTTTGGATGGATTGCAATCAGGCAAACGGGAAGTATTACATAACTTTTATGAAAATGGTATCTTACAAACTAAAATGGTTAAAGAACATTTAGTTTCTGATGAATTACAACAAACAAACGATTCATTGAGTGAGTCTGAAAGAGTTAAAAAACTTGCTATGGAAAGATATAATGTAAAATCTGACCTTTACCGAAGAAATGCTGATATACTCGTTTTACAAAAAGCGCCTTATATTTGCGAAAAGCATAAAAATGACTGATTCTTAAAGAAATGAAGAATTAAGCAAGAAATTAAGAAAGTTTATGAAACCGAAATGGAGAAACAATTAAAGGAACAAAACACTTATCAATATGAATACACAAAAGCACTAAGAGAATTGTCTGGTAAAACCGCTATTGAAGCAGCCCCTATTATGGAACAATCAAGACAAATGGTAGCACAATATAGTGTCAACACCTTATCTGCATCTTTTGAAGCACAAATGCAACAATAGGTTTGACAAAACATTTGAATATACTTGCACCTAAATACTAAATTGCTATATTAATATTTTAGACTAATTTTCTTCTGATACAAACAATAGTACATTCCCCAATTCCAATGCTATTCCCTTATCCTATTAGAACCCCTCTATTATTCCTTTCACACCTTTTTAACAAAAAAATATAATATTAATACGGCCTGTTGGTGAAGCGACTTAACACATGCGCCTTTCACGTGCACACTCCATGGGTTTGAATCCCATACAGGTCACCATGCAGCGTTAGCTCAGTCGGTAGAGCAATTGCCTTACAAGCAATAGGTCATAGGTTCGAGCCCTATACGCTGCACCATTTTCATAATAACCGAATAATTACATTCTCGCTTAAAAAAGTTTTGTTAAAATAAGATAAACAAACTTTTGTTCTTGCAATTTTCTTAGTCAACAACCGGAGCTGGAACAATGTTGACTATATCACCACTAAAAAGTCTAAAACTAAAAATTTCGCCTGTATCTGTGTTGTAGTTAATTGTTCAGGTATGTCCTTCGGTTTGCCCGCCTTCGATAATAACTTCTTGTAGAACAGCATCAGAATAAGAATATTTTTTGGTTACATATATTGGGTTTTTAGATTGGACATTTTTAGTAACATTTTCGATTGATTCAACAAGTTTGTCTTTAAAATAATAAGTTTTTTTGAAATATTCGGCTCCAGAACTTTGGATAACAGAATCAGAGAATTTAAATAAAATAGAAAAAGAATCAGTTCCGACACTTAAATGAATGGAAGTGGCTACATCAGGAACATAAATAATATTACCGCCATTGAAAGTGATATCATTAAAATAACTTAATCTCGCATTAATGTAGTTTTGCATTGTTAAATTTTCTTTAAAATAATTGTTTTTTTCATCTTCCGGTTCTAATGGTGCTTGAGCAGGAAGAACATGAGTGTGAGATGTTAAATAAGCATCAATTTCTTGCTTACTTTTAAACTCGTTTTCAATATTTTTTTGTTTGTTACAACTTGTTAAAAGAGGAAAAAAAATAAGGGAGGGAGTTAAAAGAAAAGATAAACGAATTATTTTATTCATTACAACATAATTATAAGTTATTCATATGAATTTTTTAATAAAATAATAATAGAAAATTGCTCGATTTCTTTCATAAAAAACCATGGAGATATATAATTAAAAGTAAGTAGATGAAAAAGATCGACGAAACTTACGACATTTTATTAAAGAATGCGAACTTAATTTCAGTAAGTGAAAAACGTCCTCTTGTTGAATATAACATCGATATCGGAATAAAAGATCGTAAAATAATTGCTATTGATAAACACTTAGATGGTAACAGTGCCAAAAGAGTTATCAATTGTTCTGAAAGATTTGTTATTCCTGGATTCATTAACACTCACTCTCATGTTCAAATGTCTGTATTTCGTGAAACTGATAAAGGACTTCACTTATTCCCTTGACTTCACGATCTAATCTGACCAATCGAAGCTAAATATACAAAAGAAGACTGTTACTTGCTTGCTCAGTTTGGAGTTGCAGAAATGGCGAGAAATGGAATCACAACATTTAATGATATGTATCGTAATCAAGCACAAACTTACAAAGCATCCTCCCATGTTGGACTTAATGCCTTCTTATGTAAAGGTGTAATGGATATCGCCGGAGAAAGTGCTGGAAAACATTCAATAGAAGAAGCTAGAGAATTAGAAAAAAGTATCCCAAAAGAAAATTTCTTGTATTCTATTCATGGTCTTTATACATGTTCTGCTGATTATGCGAAAGAACAAGTGCAATATGCTGTTAAACACAAAATGAGATTCCATATGCATTTTTGTGAAGATGAACAAGAAGTTGCCACCATTAAAAAGAAACACAATGTAGAACATCCTACACAATGTTTAGAAAAATACGGATTCGCAAAACTTCCTAAACTTCTTCTTGCTCACACCGTTATTCTTGATGACTATGATTTCGAAGTTTTAGAAAAAATGAAAGATATTGTTACTTGTGTTCACTGTCCTATTTCTAACGCTAAGATTGGATGTGGTACTGCTCAAGTTATGCGGCTTTTAAAATTAGGAATCAATGTATCTTTAGGAACTGATGGACAAGGTACTGGAAATAATATGGATATGCTTGAATTAATGCGTTACACTCTTCTAACTCAAAGAAATTGATACAAAGATCCTTTAATCATCTCTGCTTACGATGTTTTAAAAATGGCCACAATTAATGGAGCGAAAGCTTTAGGAATCGAAAATATTACAGGAAGTATTGAAATTGGTAAACAAGCTGATTTACAAATCTATGACTTCAACTCTATTAACATGTTCCCAATTAACGATGCCTTAGCTGATCTTGTTTTAAACTCTAATCACCACGATATCTATGCTGTTATTAGTAATGGTGAACTTCTTGTTTATAAATATGCGTTCTTAATTGATGATGAGAAGCACTTAATTGATATTGTTAAAGATGTTCGTCGTCGTACCTTTGGTGAAAAAGTAAGATTAGAAAACACCTACGATAATTTATCGCAACATCATAAAAGTAAAAAATAAGGTTATCCTTTTTTATACAACTATCCAACCGCCCAACTTATAATAATTTTATGGTTCTAACGGAAGAAGAAATAATTTCTGGGCTTAAAAAAGGCACCAGTTTTTTATTGACAGGCCCCGCAGGAGTAGGAAAAACTTACCTAATAAAAAAAATATACGAAAAACTGAAAGAAGAAGGAGTTAGTGTTGCTTTAACAAGTACCACCGGAATCAACGCTTTAAACCTAGGAGGAATCACTGTACATAAGCTCTTTGGTCTTGTTAATCGAAGTGACATGGCATATATCAACACAATGAAGGCTTCTTTCCTTTTTAAAGGAATTAAAATGCGTTTACAAAAACTGAAAGTAATCATTGTTGATGAAATTTCAATGCTTCGTTCTGATACTTTTGAACTTATTAACAGGATTCTGCAATTATGTCTAGAAAATAACAAGCCTTTGGGCGGAATGAGTTTTATCTTCACAGGAGACTTCTTCCAAATCCCACCAGTAGTGAAACAAAGTGAAAACCACACCAACCAATGAATCTTTCAATCAGAGGCGTGAAAAAAAGCAAATATTGTCCCTATTGTGTTAGAAAAGATATATCGTCAAAAAGATGAGAAGTTTATTTCCTTCCTCCAAAACATTCGAATAGGGCAATGAAATAGTGAAATGCACAATATTCTGTTCTTCTGTCAAAACAATCAATCCATTAACAATGATGTTACACACTTCTTTTCTACAAATCAAGAATGCGACGAATGAAATCAAACAAGAATCGATGAAATAAAAGGTAAATCCTACTTTTTTGATGCAGAAGTACATGGGAAAAGAAACTCAAAATATAAATATGATAAAATTAGTATTGTGAAAGATACGAATGCAAAACAAATGCTTGAACTTAAAGTTGGGGAAAAAGTCATCTCAATTATTAATCAACCTGGAAAAACTGAAATTGAGTATGCTAATGGAAGTTGTGGAGTTGTAAAAAATATCAATGATAGCAAAAACAACACCTATGTTGAAGTTGAATTCGATGATCATCCTGGAAAAATCTTTCAAATAAAAAAATACACTTTTGTTAAAAATGATATGAAAGGCAATAAAGTAGCTTCTTTCAAACAATTTCCTCTCATTCCTGCCTATGCTTTAACTATCCATAAATCACAAGGAATGACACTAGAAAAGGCTGTTGTTGATTGTAAGAATATCTTCGCGAGTGGACAAATGTATGTTGCTTTAAGCCGAGTTAAAACAATGGAAGGGTTAAAGATTATCAATTTCAATAAAAACAATATCTATGTTAATCCGGAAGTGAAAAGCTTTTACGATTCGATAAAAAGATAGACCATGAATCTTTTTTAGAAAAAGGAGGATTTAAAAAGATTCCTCGCAAAATTTAACTTAAATACTCAGGTTTATAGTGTTTAATATAATATTAATATGAAAACTCCACAAAGACGAGTAAGACTTGAATGCACAGAATGCAAACACATTAATTACCTTACTTTTAGAAACGCTAAAACTGCTCCTGAAAAATTAGAATTAAACAAATATTGCAAACACTGTAAAAAAGTAACATTACACAAAGAAACCAAAGCTAAACTAAAATAGGATTATCTAACCCCTATCTTTTTCCAATATATGTTAATATATTATTTTTAAATCTATAATAATTTCAGAAAGGAGAAAATTAAAATGTCAGTAGCAAAAAAACCAGAAGTTAAAAAAAGTTCATGTTCATGTTCATGCGGATGTTGTAGCGGTAAAAAGCAACCAAGTAGTAAAAAGAAGTAATTCTTTTATTATTACAGAAAAGGATATAAAAAGCCTTTTTTGTAATATTTTATTAATCTGCTTTTCTTGGAATAGTAATAGTTAGATTTAATTTGATAACGAATCGATTGTTAATTTCTGCGGTAGTTTTTTTCATAACTATGTCAGTTCTAATGTGTTCGTATTTATCCTTGTCGTTTTTAAACTCTCTAATAGATTTGTTTGTGGCTCTGTAAAAATCGTCTAAGTAATCATCAACCTCTTTGTCAGAAACTGTGATTCCTCAAAGTTTAGCGAAATGAAGTCAAACAAGAGTAGATTGAACAATTCCTGTAGCGATATCTTTTTGTTTTTCAATAGAAAGATTAGGTTGGGTATTTTTAGCGTATCTCATACCACCGGCTAAATCTTCCTCAACAATATCAAAAATGCACAAAGGAACAAAATGTTTAGCAACAGTTACAAAACCTGTTTGTTGAAAAAGGTGATAGTTTCAATTATCGAACATTTTGTTAATGTACATCACTTTTCTTCGATCTTCTTTTTCTTTATTTAAAAGGTCGATGGTTCCAAAGAATAATTTTTGACCAATCATATCCATTTCAGGGGTATATTCAATTCCGTCAGCATACAATACTTTACTGTAATCGATTTCAGGGAATTTAGTTATTTTCGATTTGAACATTATATAGAAATATTATAAAAGAAAAAATACGGACATAGTTAAAATTTTAATCTATTCAAACAATATGGCTAGAATTTAAAACTAATAATTGACCATGATTGTATTCGAAGCAATGGTTGAATGAGATATTAGTTATCCCGGTGTTAAAATTAAAATTAATTCTACTCATATATTGATACCATTCGAAATCTTCCCCACCAATTTTTATCTTTTCCCAATTGCTATTTTGTAGGTCTTGGATAATATTTAGAAAAATAATCTTGTCATCTAAATTATCGAAGGTATATGTATTAACAACACCTCCTAATTCTTGATATATTTTTTTGATGTAGAATTTTTTGTTGATAAAATCAGAATCGATTTGAACTGGATTGATATTTACAGATAATGTTTGTTCGATTTGTTCTGCCTGACTAACATCATCATAAAAATAATCAGTTTG
>JAITDD010000021.1 GCA_031282725.1 Mycoplasmataceae bacterium | reverse complement strand
GAGATTTCTTCTGGAGAATATTGTTTTCCACCTAATTCTACTTTCTCACTAGTTCCCATTTTTCTTTTAATAGAAACGATTGTGTCTCTGTTAGTAATCATTTGTCTTTTAGCAACATCCCCAACAATGAATTCGTTATTTTTAAAAGCAACAACAGAAGGAATAGTTCTTTTTCCCTCAGGAGTTTCTAATACGTTAGGTTTGGAACCTTCCATAATACTTACACAAGAGTTGGTAGTTCCTAAATCTATTCCGATAATTGTGTTATTTGCCATACTAGTAATATTATATAAAAAATTAGCAGTCTGGGGTTTGAGTGCTAAATTATTAGGAAATATAATGAAATTATTGGAATGTAGCCAAGCGGTAAGGCCTTCGATTCTGAATCGAATATGCGATGGTCCGAATCCATCTATTCCAACCAAATTAGTTCCTTATTTATTTTTAGAAACAGTTTTTACCGTTCTAGGTCATTTCCAATTTTTTTGAAACTTGAATTGTTTTTTAGAAAATAAGAAAACGGTAATAATGATGGAAGAAAAGATTGTCATAAAAAAAGCTAATGGAATTATTGTAGAGAGAATTGGGATATTTCTCATAAAAGGAGGCGTTAACCAATCAAATACAGGAGCAAACTCATCACTATTAAACTCTAAACTATTGTTCGCATAATCGATCTTTGAATGGAAACCTAGATAAACATTTATTCCCTGATTGAAGATTATGTAACATTGGTAAAAGGAGAAGAAAAGGAAAGGGGGAACTGGTTTGTATAAGTCTTTGTAACTAATTTTGTAAAGATTCAAACTAAGCATTAAAATAGGAACCATGGCAATGATCAAGTGATTTCAATAAAAGCGAATTACAAACCAACTAACGTACTCATTTCTTACCTCTTCTGGAAAAATAAAGGCAGCGATACCTGAGATAATACCAATAAAGATCATACAGTTTTTAAAAAAACGAGATTTTGTAAAAAAGACACAAGGGAAAAGGATAACGGAAATCGAACATATATTTGTTCGAAACATTTTATTTCATCATTTTTCTGAGAATATAGGAATTTGAGCAATAAAAACTGGTTGGATTAAAATATCAGTGATAAAAGCGAAGCAAAGGAGGGAAAATAAGACTCAGTTTTGGATTTTGATATTTTTCTTTTCTTGTTTAGAAAACTTTACATTTAAAAGAAAATGCATTCCAACAATTACTCCTATAAAGATAAAAAGTGATAAGATATGGACTAACCCCCCAAGTTGGACCTTCATTAGTAAAAATTATATTTTTTTTCCTTTCCTTTTTATCTGAAAAGCGGAAGGAATAGAAGAAGGATCTGGAAGAGGATTTTTGGTGTTAGCTCTAATTCTTGCATAATAAAAGTCCGTTAAAAGAATAATTCCAGCAACACTTGTTAAAATACCACCAAAGATTATTAAAAGGATATCCATTCATTTATGTCTTTCTTCATCCTTGTTTTTCATGCTTAATAAAAGATAAACAAAACCTAAGATGTCAGAAAGAAGGATAATACCACAGATGCAGGGGATAAAAATATCTCTTATATAGAAAAGCGTTTGTTCATCATAGAAGATTTTTATAACATGAGGTTCGAAGAAGATGAGGGATAGAATGGTTATAATAAGGAAAAGAGTGATAAGGATATCAATTAAAGAGAAATAGAAACAAACGATTTTTTTATGATGGAATATTTGTTGTAATGTTTTGTTTTTATCGTGGTTTGTTAAATGAACATTACTTCCTCATTTTGTCTTCAATTCATAAAAGAAGGCAGAAGTCATTTTAATTTCATAGAAAAGGATAAAGATTGAAATAACAAAAATAGCGAAGCCTAAAGGAGTGAAGACGTTATCATATTTTCATCCTTCATTATCATTCCCTACAATCACAAATCTAGAGATAATATTTTCAAAACTAGTGCATACTCCTCCTACATTTAAAGTAATATTATAGGTTTTAGGAATAGCAAAAAAAGCAGTGACTCAGGTTAAAGTAGAAAGAAGAATTAAAGGGACGATAAGAAAGTAGGAAATTTTGTGTTTAGCGAGACGGAAATGTCAGTTATGATCAAGAATAAGGCAAGAAGAGAAAAGGAGGATAATGGAAACAAAAATTCCAAAACAAGATCAAAATAATCAACCTAATTCGAAGATATTATTGTATCCTGAAATATGATAAAAACCAAAATCTTTTCCTGTTAAATTTAAGCTAAGTTCAGAAACATCATTGATCGGCTTGGTAAAATTAATGTATTGGAAAAATAAAGTGTATCACAATATCCCTAAAAGGGTTCAACATAAAACTGTGGTGGCTATAAGGAAGATGTGGGTGATAAGGACGTGCTTCTTTAAATCGATTTTATGAACATGCTTATCAAATAAGGCTTTCTTTTGTTCTTTTGTAAGTTTGTTTTGTAATATCATATTAGAATCCAGTTGCGCTTTCTTTTACTTTTTCAATGACTCCGAATTTGGCGGAAACTGGGCCAGATGAACCCGACGAAGTTTTTTCCTCTTCTTCCTCTTCTTTTAAGATTTTTCTAGCTTTTGCTTTTGCAGACATGATTTTTAAAAGAATAATAACAACAGCGATGGCAGCAATAACTCCGACAATTATTCCAATAACCTCTCCCGTATGAGAAACAACAACAGGGTGAAGTGAGCAGACAATACCAAAATTAAACTCGAAAGAGGAGTCTCCTTTGTATCATTGGGAAGAATCGAATTTTGTTGTTGTGTTTATCGTGTAGGTTCCGAAGTATTTTGAAAATTCAGGGTGTTTTGACACCGGTTCTGTTTTTAAATGAAGAGGTTGTCCAAACTTTTCCGCATCAGTGATTTGGTTATCGTGAATATTGTATTGAGAAACACCGATTTGGAATCACTCAGGTAAAAAATCATTAGCGACAATATTTCCATTTAGAGAGACTTTATTGATAGAAGAATATTCTAATCGATTGAATCATAATAATCAAACTGCTTCATTGGATGTTTTGTCAATAGGAGTGTATGTTGTTTTGAAAGTATATTCTGGAAAGATAAAAGAGTCAACAGCGTTTGCTAATGATACATCAATACTTTGTCCATTTTTAATCGCAACTTTTTTTCCATCATCATTGTAATAGAAAGAAACAGATATAGAATCAATTTTTGAAATGAAACATTTAATTATCGGACTTGTAAAAACAAGAAGATTTAAACCACCATGTTCTACATAAAAATCAATGGAGAAAGAAAAGGCGGGGGAAGGAGGGGTTTTAGGAATTTTGAATTTAAGAGTGAAAGAAACTTTTCCATCATGACCGGAAGTGGGTGGAATTAAATCAGAGGCAGAAGGAACAGGAATTTCGTCTACATATTTTAAAACGTTAGTATCATTTATTTTAGCGGTGTATTTTGTATCATTTTCAAAGAAATTTTGATTATTAAAATTGTGAGGAATATTTAATTCAAAGGTAATTGTTCTTTCATCACTTGGACAGAAAACAAGGTTTATGTTCTCATTTTTATCAATAAAGTAATCACCTCGATCTTTTTCATCTTTTAAGTTATAAGAAAAGGAAGAAGAAGAAGATGTAACGATAACATCACAGTCTGGAGTTTTACCCTCTTTTAGAGATCAAGTTTTTTCAGAGGTATTAAAACTGTATGCTTCGTTATCAGAAGAGGCATAAGCAACAAGGTGGGAGCTTGGAGAAGAAGAATATGCAGAGTTTTTTACATCAATATACATTCCAATACCAAAACGATATTCCCCGTTATCAGTATCAGCATCTCAATCTTCCGAGTTTCAATATACAAGCCCTTTATTTGTAATTTTAAAAAGGTCTTTGGACACGCTGTCTCATTCGGATGGATCGGCAGCACTCTTCTTTTGCAAACCAATAATGGTATAATGGTAAGTAAAGTCTGTATCAAATTTTGCATCATCTTGGTTTAAAAAATCAGGTTTATCAGATATATTCATATTTGGGGCATTAATTGAAAAAGGGGAAGAAAATTTACCATCTTTTTTTATTGAAGTAATGTATTTTTTTGAAGGAGGGTTGATAAAATTTATTGCTGAAGGATGGGCAGATGCTTTATTTTGAATAATATTGACATTGTTGATATTAACAGAAGAGGATGAGAAACCATAGGAGGAAGGAACAGGAATAGTGACGGAATGACTATTAGTTTTTGTAAATACAGTGTCATCACTATATTCTAAACTATTAATATTGAAAGAAAAACTATTGGAAGTTACCGTAGGGATTGTTTCATTTCCTTTAAATTCTGTAGCATCAATAACTACATCATATCGATTGGATGAATTGGCAGTTCTTTCTATTTTACATATTTTACTCCACTTATTAGACTCAGTGGAAGTAAATGTACAAACAGGATCGAAGGAATAGTTGGAAGCATTAGGAACGACGCTATCGATAAAATTAGGTGTTAATATAAACTGAGCTACTTTTATTTTTTCATTACCAGTAACCAGATCAGTTCCTGGTTCGATATAAATATTTTTGGGGTTAGCAATATCAGGGTGAGTAACCATAGTAATAGTTGGGGTAGATATTTTAAAACAGTTAAGTCAGAAATGGGCCGCATGGGTTTCTTTGTTAGTTTCTTTTGGAGTAAAAATAACCTTAAATTCATGATTTCCTGGGTTTTTAATATATAATCCACAATTTAATCTTACACTTATAGTGACTCAACAATAGTTGTTAGGGGTAGTACCAAATTCTGAAGTAATACCAAAAACTTTAGTCAAATCGTCTTTTGAAACCGCATTATCTTCGGAAGAGACACTTCAATCTCCATCTGTGGTAAATTCATCTTCTAATTTAAAATTAATTTGACCAATAGAATCAGCACCTCCTGTTGCGGGTAAAGGAGTAGAGATTAAAGGAAAGGAATAAGATGAAGTTTTATATGTACCTACACTACTAGAAAAGATTCCAAGGTTTTTGGTATCATCATTTTTAACGGATCAATTTTCTGTATAACCGCTTATAGATACTTTAAAGGATATTGTTGTCTTAACATTTGTGTCACCTTGATCTTGAATGATGACATTAAGATTCTCAAATATTTTTGGGGGGTTGTTTCCGGTAGGGGCATCTGCTACATTGTTAATAACACATGTAAATGTAACTGTAAATTCATCTTTAGTAGGATCGGTAGCAATGGAAGTGTTTAATGTAGAATAATTGGAAGCACTATCAGGTTTTCACTTTTGTTCGGAAGGAGGGGTAAAAGTAGGGGTATTTGTTGGAACTACATTTGTGTTTGGAAAGTTAGTTGGAAAATCAGGATAAAAATCATTAACATATGCATAATGATATGTATCTGTTACAGCGGCAGATTTGTTGGCACTAGTGAATGCACCCCCTCCTGAAACACCAATATAAGGTGTGATACTTACGCTATTATTTGGTTTGTTAGTATTAGAAGTATATATTCCGGTTCTTTGTCAAAATTGCATTGTATAAGGTGCGGATGCTTTTTCTGTTAGAGTAATATTATTTTTTAAAACAAATTTAACAGTATATTTCCCACAAGCATTAGCGAAAGAGCAAGAGGCAGAAGGAAAAACTTCACATTCAAAACGGGCAGGAGTAGTACTAGGTTCTCCAGGCACTTCATCAACAAATTTAACAGTAGCTGTGAAAATAACAGAATTTTGATCTTCTACTGGATAGAAATTGTAGGTTGTTGTTTTACCATCTATTGAGGAAGAATAAGTAAGGGGTACTTCAACATTTTTTGCTGATAGATAAGTGGCGACAGGAGTGACAGAGAAGGTTGCTAAAAGATCATCACTAGTTACTTTATCTAAAACTGCTGTCGGATAGTTAGGATTGAAAATAACTTTATCAAATTTAGAAGTAAAACTAGTGTTGGAGGATATTTTTTTAACTATCGAAGAGACGGTGGGTGTAGTAGTTGTTGATGTCTCACCATATTGTAAATACTGTATTGTAGTTTTGGAAGGATCATCGGCCCAGACGGGAATTTTAAAGGTGGTTGTAGAACGGTTACCATTTATTGCGGGAGCTTTGAAATTTAATGAAATATTGGCGGAGGTAATGTTATTTTTCACATAATAGGATGGACAATAATAGAATCTTCCGGTTTTAGAGACATAATAATCGTTCTTATTAGCATTTGGGTCTATATTTATATCGATACTACTAGGTCCTTCTGCACTAAATTGTTGATAAAATTGTTCATTAGTAAATTTGGAATTTTTAGGGGTGGTTGAAATTTCTCAGGCATATTTTGATGCTTTATCATCAGTTCATTTTCCATCGAAATTATTGAAGTAGACATAATTTTTGGCTGAAGTATCTTTGGCAGCATTCCCATAAATCTTTTTAATTCCGCTTTTAGGTTCTGTGATAACGAAAGATTTAGGAGATGAGAATTCGAAAGAAATGTTGGTTTTAAGGATTGAATTTCGAAGATATTTTGCATATATGGAATCAGCCGCAGTATATTCAGGTAAACCTTTTTTATCAACTTCTAGTTTTTCATTAAAATTGTAGGGAACATGAAAAGTAAGTTGGTGGCTTTTGTCTGGGTTGTAGGCATTATCAACACTGTTTACTAATCCAAGAAGAAAGTTAGAGGAGGGGTTTAATTCTGGAAGGTAGATGTCAGTGATGGGAGAAGGGGAATAACCAAATATATCGGAAGCACAAGAAGCAACACCGTATTGATTTTCGTCTATGTTGGGCTCTGGAAAATAAACTTTGGTAATACCAGAATTAATACCACTGAAAGCTTCTTTTCCAATAGAGGTTACTGAGTTTGGTATATAGATTGCATTTTTTGCGTCATCTGGACCATCAGCATTAAAAGAAGTCAGACTTTTACAGTTTTTTAAAAAATTGCCAGGAATAGTTTTTAGATAAGAATGGTATTGGGGTTTATTAGGGTCGGTGTTGTATAGACCATAATGTTGTTGATAAAGATTTACTTTAGATAATTTGACATCATTTTCAAATATTCCAACAGTACCTGAATAATCAGCACCATCTTCTGAAATATAAGGTCGAGGAGTATTTTCAGGGTCTTTTTTATAATCTTCTGTTTGTGCTAATGAAGGTCACCCCATTTCATCAATGTAAGCTATTTGATTAGAAGAACCGAAATCAACTGTTTCAAGCTTTGTCGCATCTGAAAAAGCTCCTGAATGGATTACTTTTAAAGATACTTTAGCTCTTATTTTATAAGCAAGATCGCCTTGATGACCTATCAGATATTCATCAACATCTTTGAAAACAACACTTTCTAAATTAGCAAAAGCTGGAGCGGGGGTTTTATAAAAATTTGTATCAGTATAGTAATCGTGAAATTTAAAGGAAGAAGTGTTGAAAATCCTAGCTAATCCAGAAAAACAAAAATATCCGATTTCGGTTAACGCGGAAGTGAATTCGGTTTTATCGGAAGTATAATTGTGAAAATTTTCTTTATCTTCCGCTCCATCGGTTACTATCACTTTTGTAATACCTTGTAGGTTATTGTCAGTTTCTTTTAAAAAATCAGTTGTATCTCTATAAAATCCAGGTTTTTTTAGATTTGTTGGGACTAGTGAATCATTATTGAAATCAATCATAGTGATAGGTTTAGCAATTGATGTTGGATCGCCTTGTCATTGTACAGAACCAGGTTTTATTTGACTTAATTGCTTGTAAAGTATATAATCTTCAAGCGTTTCTGAACAGTTACGGAATTTTAATTCTTTTTGGGAAGGGTCAAATGCAGACCATCCATATATATTATCAATTTCACTAACAGAAACAGGATAGGTGATGCCAGCCAATGTGGGAGATTCTAATCGAGCAAGTGTTCTTGTTGTTGGATTTTCTTCTCCATCAATTACCTTGTCCCTGGCAGACATCGCACTTAAAGCACAAGTATTGTATTCTACGGGATCTATACCGCTAGCTCCAACAAGTGGTTTAGCAGCATTTTCTTTGTTTAAGTTTGTAGAAGAAGTTAAAGGATTAGTAGAGACAAAAAATTGAGAAAAAGAAATAAGGGAGATAAAAGCAAAACCTGAAATACAGACAAGGGCTTTTTTATGTCCAAAACGCATGATAATTACATTATATCCGTTAGTTATTATTTTTTATTTTCATTTCTGATACTCGTCTTTATTGCAGAAAACAAAATGATTAGGACTGAATTCGATTAACTCTCGGGGGAAGAAAATGTATTTTTGTGCAGAGTCATCATATTTTGTCTCTTTTTCATTAAAGATTTTGCAGTCTTTGTCTTTGATACAAGTAGATGAAAGAAGCTTTTTTGTGTAAGGGTGGATTGGGTTTTTATAAAGTTCGTCGCTGGAAGCTATTTCGACAATATTTCCTTTATAAACAACAATAACTCGGTCACAGAAATATCGGATAGTAGAAAGATCATGGGAGATGAAAAGGATGGAGAGTTTGGATTTTTCTTTTATTTGTTTTAAGATATTAAGGATTTGGGCTCTTATTGTTACATCTAGGGAGGAAATAGGTTCATCTGCCACAAGAAGTTTCGGCTGAATGATAACACCACGAGCAATACTAACTCTTTGTTTTTGTCCTCCAGATAATTCAAAAGGGTATTTGTTTAAAACATTTTCAGAAAGTCCTACAAAGGATAGAGTGTTTTTTACATAGTTATGAATTAGTTTTTTTGTATCTTTGTTGTTTTTATTTTTTGGCAAGATTTGTTTTTTGAAATTAATTAAACCTTCAGCGATGATATCATTTACTTTCATTCTTTCGTTTAAACTAGTGGAAGGGTCTTGCATAATGATTTGTAAGTCTTTTTTTAAAAGGTGGTGTTTTTTATTTTTTTCAAAGGTTGGTTTTTTGAAGTTGTCTTTTTGTTTTAAAAGGAGTTTTATGGAAGAAAAGGAAATAAGGGAAGAGGAGATATTAGAGATTATTTGAAGAAGTAAAGGATTGGTTTTTTTGAATGTTTCAACATTTTTGTATAAAGGAATGATTTTAGACAATTCAGATAAGGAGTCAAGAATTAAATTTTGGAAGGATGAAACATCGATATTAATTTTGAAGTAATCTATGTTGGAAGATAAGACTTTTAAGGTGGTGTGACAGGAGTAAAGGAATAAGGCTATATCATTTATGTATCGTTCAAGTTTTTCTTCATTTATTTTAGTATCAGTTTCTTTGATAAGGTATTTTGTTAATCTGATTAATGCGAATTTTGCACTTTCTTCCTCACTAATCGCTTTTTTGATATCTTTCAGAAAGTTAACATTATCTTTATTAATTTGTTTATTTTCGAAAACTATTTGACCTTTGGAAGATAAAAGTCTCATAACAGCTTTGGCGATTGTTGTTTTCCCACTACCACTTTCTCCAATAATACCTAAAATTTCATTCTCGTATAAATCGAAACTAACTTCTTTTAAAGCTTTGGTGTATTTGGCATTCTTTTTAAAAGAGACGGCAAGATTACGAACTTGAAGAATTGGTTTTTTCATTATTTGATTACCTCCTTTAAACATTCGATAGCATTTAAAACGTTTTCAGGTGGTTGTATAGGTGTAGCATTAGGCGAGTATAATCACGATTTAACAAAGTGGGTTGGGGAGATTTGAAACATTGGAGCAGAATAGAAGAAATCAACTTTTAAAGCATAATTGTTTCTTGGAGCGAAAGAGTCAAATTTGATATCCATTTCAGGAGGAAAAGGAGAACCTTCCAAACTGAAAAGGGAAGTATTTTTTTCACTGAATTGAGGAATAGAAGCGATTAAGGCTCAAGTGTAAGGGTGAAGAGGATTTAAGAAGATATCTTTTTTACTTCCTTTTTCGATAAAAGAACCACTATACATTACATTAATATTATCAGCGATTATAGAAGCAAGTCCTAGATCGTGAGTAATAAAGATCATAGATAGGTTCATTTCTTTTTTAAGATAAAGGAGTAATTCAATGATTTGCTTTTGGACAGTAACATCTAAGGCAGTAGTAGGTTCGTCGGCGATTAAGATTTTAGGTTTGGAAGCCAAAGCGATAGCGATAACAATTCTTTGTCTCATTCCACCTGAGTATTCACTTGGCAACATTTTCATCGCTTTTTTAGGGTCATTGATTCCAACTTTAGTTAAAAGGTTGATAACTTCATTATTGGCCGCTTTTCCTCTTAGATTGCAGTGGAGTTTTAAAACTTCCTTAATTTGGTATCCAATAGTTAAAAGGGGGTTTAGGGCAGTGGATGGGTCTTGGAAGATGTAGGCAATTTCTTTTCCTCTAATACTTCGAGTCAGTTTGGAAGAGGTAGTGTGGCTATATTTTTTGATGCTTTCCATTATTCTTAGAAATTCAAGGTTAATGTTTTCATATTCTTTTTCTAAGAAAGAAACATTGTGAATATCTTTATTGATTTGGATTAGATTTGCTTTTACTTTCTCCAATTTCTTTTCTAATTTTTTGTTTTTTTGAAATTTAGGGTTTTTAATCATATTCTCGTATTTTATTTCCAAGGCA
Source organism: Mycoplasmataceae bacterium (assembly GCA_031282725.1). Taxonomy (GTDB): domain Bacteria; phylum Bacillota_I; class Bacilli_A; order Mycoplasmatales; family Mycoplasmoidaceae; genus Malacoplasma_A. The sequence continues at coordinate 26,853 of JAITDD010000021.1, read as the reverse complement.
GCAAATTGTTTTACCTCTTCAATTTGGTTATTAATATTTTTTAGTTTATTTTTGTATATCTTTTTTATTTTTTTCACATAAGAATGTTCAATGTAAGAGGAATAGATATCACGTAGGTTGAATTGTTTGTTATTAGAAAAATATTCAATGGAACCTTCGGTAATAATAGCATTTTTTTCATTCATATTTCCCAAGGATTTAGAAAGAACCGATTTTCCACTACCACTTTCTCCAATGATAACCAAAGTCTCTTTTTCGTGCAAATCAAAGGAAACATTCTTCACTATATTTACCAAAGAAGAACCATAGATAAAACCAAGATTTAGATTTTTAACAGATAACAACACTTTTTGACTCATTATTTTCTTCTCCTCCTTGTGATAGCGGAGTATACTTTGTTGTGGTTTTTTGGATTTAAGGAGTCAGAAATTCTGTGACATAGAAGGAAGAAAGAGAAGGAGATGATAACAAGGATAAGGGTTGGGAAAATGATAAGGTTAGGGAATTGGATTCATTTATTAGAGTTTAGTGTGTATTGTAATAAATAACCTAAGGAAGTAGTATGAATTCCATCAACGAAACCGAAGTTTAAGTAAGATAAGGAGGTGTCTCAACTTATGGAATCTGGGATAGCAAAAGCACCAATAGAAACAATAACAGGAGCAATTTTAGGGATGATATTTTTAACCATAATTCGAAAAGGGTTTGTTCCTAAAACATTACTCATTACATTGTAATCATTATTTCTTATTATCATAATCTGAACTCTTGTAGCAATGGCAAAACCGATTCAGGATTGGATGGAAATAGCTATCACAATTGGCATAAAATGAGCACCCATGATTGTGATGATCAAAAGGATAAAGATTAAAGTTGGGGCTAGGTTAAGAATATTGATTACGTTAATGAAGAATAAATCAGACTTTTTAAAATAACCTCAAATTGAACCGATAAAAAGACCGATAACTAATTGGAAAGCGACAATAGCAATAGTTAAAAGGGTTGTCATTCTTGTTCCAATTCAAACTTCATTCCAATAATCTTCACCAATAAAACCTAAACCAAATCAGTGTTCTTTGGAAGAAAAAGCTGGGGAAGTGCCTGGGTTTCCGATGGAAGGTTGGGCTTCTTTATTGAAAGAGAAAACAAACATGGACACAAATACTGCCACAAGGATAAGAAGAGAGATAATGAATAAAGGAGAAGTGATTAAAGATTTGGAAACATTGGTTCAGTAAGAATATTTTTTATAGTTTAAAAAAACATCAGGCTGGGATTTTTTAGTGTTGGGAAGGAATAACTCCTTATCTATTTTGTCGTAACTGATGTGGTTTTGTTGATAGAAATCATTCTTAAACTTTTCTTGTTCTACAATCTCGTAATTATTAGTTTTATTAACTGTTTTTTTGTTCATATTTTTATTTTGCATCTCCTTTCAGTTTAATACGAGGATCTAAAAATATCATAATAAGGTCAGAAAATAAGGAGGCAAAGGTAACAATAACACCGGAAAGGGTAATGTAAGTTAAAACAATCATCGGGTCAATAATAGAGGGAGTCAAAGAAGAGGATAATAAATGACCAACACCAGGGATATTTCATTGAGTTTCAGTAATTACACTAAAGCCAAAGATAGCAAGTCCTAAATCGATAGGCAGAGTTCGCAAGATTACAACACAAGTATTTCGGAAAATGTGTTTAAAGAAAATGGAAGAAGTTGTTAATCCTTTACTGTAAGCGAAAACAACATACTCTTTTTCCTTCTCTTCAATAAAGTATTTTCTGGTCATAATGATGTTTACAGGGACGAAAAGAATACACATTGTTAAAGCGGGTCAGAATTTAGGGAAGAAGGAGTCGGATGCAAAAAGGGAACTTTGGTGGAAAAAACCAACAGGGATAACAAAAATAATCATGATGATGATAACAGAAGGGATGGAGTAGATAAATAAGGATAAGGAGTTGACGGCTTTTCCTAACATTTTTTTACTTTTAATCGCAGCAATAATTCCTAAAGGGATACCGACAAAATAGGAGAAGGCGATAACAATAATTCCATAGACAAAAGAATAAGGGATAGCATCATTAAAAAGTTTAGCAACATCTAATTGTTGTCCTCCTAAAAGATTAGTCATTGTTACTCCGAAATAAACATATTTAGTTGTGTAAATTTCTAAAAGTTTTCCTGTTTGGATATCAATTTCAGTAGTAGGAAGAAGGACACGTTTTGGAATGAAAGGAATGATATTGTATCAAAAGTGGAAGATTTGAGTGAATATGTTCCCATCTAAATTGTTTAATCGTAATAAATAGTGGTAGTAATTATTTTTTTGGTCATCACTTCATCCCGCTTTATCACTGGCTTCTGGCATAAAGGCATTAATTCCCATTTTTTCTAGACTGTAACGAACAAGAAGGAAGATTAAAGTAATTCCAATAAATAAACAAATAAGAGAGATTAAGATTCTTTTTAAAGAATATGAAAAAGTAGAATGTTTAGTAAAGAATTCTTTTGTGTGTAAAGAAGAAAGTTTTGACGAATAAACAAGTTTGTTGGGAGTATTTTTTTGTAAATTAGCAAGAATATCTTGTAAAGAATTGGTTTTTGTCATTAATAAATTCAGTTAAATGTTGACTTAACTTTACCCCCTTCCCCAGAATATTTAGCGGCAAAATCAGCTCATGTGGGAGCGGTTCCTCATTTAGGGTTTCATGCAGGAAGTTTTGTTGCACCATCGCCATTTACGAATTTTGAGAAATTTTCAGGAGTAAGACTAGCAGCTTTATTTTCATTTTCAACAATGAAGTCACGGAATATTGTTTGGATGTGGTTTTCATGCGTTGTTCTTAATTGTTTAGATTGATCGTAAATGAAGAAGTTGTTAGATTGGTTAGAATATTTTCTTGATTCATTATTTATGTATGTAACAATAGGGTATTCACTAGCACCTTTCATATCCAAAGGACAAAGAATATTGTATTTGTATAAAACGTCACATTCAGCGGAGGAGAAAGCTTTGTATCTAGCGTCTTTAACACCATCATTTTCTTCATTAGTTTCTCTTTTTGCCAACTCTAAAGCTTCATTAAACTTATCCATTATAGTGAATAATTTTTGATAATAAGGTTTAAGTTTTTCGTTGATTGGTTTTTTTGCGGAAGAGGATTCATTTGCAGCATATATTTTTTTTAAGTTAGCAATATTCATAATTATTTGATCATAGAACCCGCCATAATTGTAAGTGATCAATGTGTTTAAAGGATCGGAATAGTCAGGGGATCATCCATTAAGAATGGAAGAGATTTGTTTTGAGTTTCGTTTAGTTTTAAAATCAGTGTCAGATACAGAAATATTTAAAGAGAATTGAATTGGAGCATTAGTGTTGTAAGAACCATTGGCGAATTGGTAATTTTGGATAGATTCGATCATTTTTCTTGTGTAAGGTAAAGTTGTCATTAATGTGCTTCCGGAAACTAAAAAATCGGGATTAACTTGGTTTTTTCCAAATACATTGTTCAAATCAGAAGAAACTTTAGTGTTTAACGCTCTTACAGCTTTATCAACGGCATCTATTTTTTTTGAAGCGTCAGCGCTTTCTCCAAATCCAGCATCACATCAATCTTTAAAGGCAGACATAAAAGATTTAAAGGAATCTAAGTCAGAACCGGTAGGAAGAGAAATGGATTCTGTTGTTCAATCAATTCAAGCATTCATTCCAATAAAGAAGTTAAATCGGGTTCAATCTTTCTTTCCAGCATGAGCATGAGAATGGTAATATTGAGCATAACTATTTAATTGAGCTGCAGTAGGTTTTGCCATCTCAGTATTAGCATCATTAATTAAAGACATAGCTTTTTTAAAAAAACCAGTTCCATCAGTCATTATTTGGTCCGCAGCAATATCTTGATAAGCATCTCCTCGTACTGTGAAATTAGTTCCTGCAATAGAGAAAGAGAAACCATCTGTATCTTTATTGTATTTTAGCTTATCGAAGACATTTCCGACAGTATCATCACTATGTCTAGTAAAACAATAACCATATCAGGATTTGTTTAACATGAAAGAGATGTATGCTCGGACAGATGGAAGAAGGAAACAAGCATTTTTTTCATTATTAAAGTCACAGTTTTCTAAGCTGGTACCATACAAATAGTTGTAGAAAAGAATGAAGGAGAATAAAGAGTCAGAGTTTAAAGTGTAGGACATGTAATCGAACTTTGGTTTATCATAATCATCTCCGATAAATTGATCTCAAGCGCTTGGATTGGAAGGGGTTACATAGAAATAACTAAGGTTGTTAGATTGGAATAAATATCCTTCGTCAGCTCCTGTTTTGTTTTTATACAATCAGAATCGGATTTTTTTAATTGAACCATTAATAGTGTTTGGGGATAAAAGAGCATAATCATCTTTTAAAGCTAAATCGATGTATTGATCAATTATGTACCTTTTAATTGCATAAGGCCCATTAAATAAGGAGTCTTTATAGTTTACTAATGAACCATAATTATTTCCGCTTGTTGTAGGGTGAAGAAAGTCAATGGCTCTATCTGGAAGAATACCAATAAAAGACGAGTCAAAGATTTCGCATAAATAAGGTTTTGGCACATCGCCTAAATCTAATTGAATAAATCAAGGGTTGTTTAAAGGGTCGATGTTTGAAACATTAACAGAAGGGATTGCCATGTTGTTTTGGCTTTCATATGAATCTTTTCCTATTCCGATTTTAATGAAGTTACATAATTGATAATTTGAGAAATCAGTATCCAAACCAAAATCGGCTTTTTGTTTTTCATCGGATAAATTGGTTGGATTAGGAATGGTGTAATCAGTTAAAGAAGGAGTGAAGGAAGAATCTAATTGATATATTTTAATTTTGTCATATTTAGGACTACCTTCGCCATTAGATAATCGTAAATGAGTTAGAGTTTTATCAACAGGATTGTAAACTTGGAAAGTACCATCAATTAAGGCAGTAGTTAAGATAGCTAGGTTAATTTGAGCAAAGGCGGTTTTTACTATTTTTTGTTGATCTGTTAATTTGATTGAGTCTTCTTTGTTCATTCTGTAAGCATCAAAATTAGCGTTATAAAAAGGTGAGTCGGTTCCATTAATTCCACAAATTTGTTGTAAGAAACTAACGACATCTCCTCCATATCCCATTACTTCATCAGTTCAGAAGGAGGCAGCATCAGAACTAAAGTTGTAAGGATCGACAGCGATGATTATTTCGTTGATAAGATCTTGAGGACATGCATAATATTCTTTTGTTAAATCTGGATTAAATTGGGTTGGGAAAATTGGGTGAACATTAGCTCCATCGTAGGAGGTTCATTTTACTCTTTTAATATTGTCGGAACCAGTATTTGACTGAGTAGTGAAATGACTAGTTCCGGTTCCATCTCGAAAAATAGAAGTGAATTTTTTACTTTCAGCGTCGAAATAAGAAGGGGCGGGGTCATTAGAAGGGAATCATCCAGCTTTGTCGGAATAAGTTAAATCATTCCTTTGTTTTTGATCATTTTCATCAATGATCAATCCTCCTTGAAAAGATTCGAATCTATCTTTATAAGTGAAGGGAGTGTTTAAGGAATTATTAATGATTGTGTTACCACTAGATCAGTCGTTTAAGTGATTAAAAGTATTAAAACTTCCTCCCATATCATTTTGGATTTCAAGATAAGAAGGATCGATAACTCTGTTTTTTATTTTAGAAAAAATATCATTCTGGCCGCAACTTGATAATAGAAGCGGAAGAAAAGAAAAAGGTAATAAAAGTTGATGAATTTTCATCTATGATATTATATATCAACCCTTATTTTCCTTTAGTATAGATAGTTTTAAGTTCGTCAGTAATAGTCTTTCCATTAGAGGTTAAATCGATTTTGTTCATTTTTCCTTTTCTGTAATAAATAGTGATCATATTGGAAGAACCTGCTTTACCATCTACTTTATCTTTCATATTAACAGGCATAAGTCTATTCATTTCAGTTAATAAGGCACGATAATTTACAGCTTCAGGGGTATTATTGATGTATTCTTTTGGATTGTGATGTTTTTCTCAATTAGTTCATTCTTTTTGGTCTTGTTTCAAATGATTAAGGTTATTATGTCAATCGTAAACAATGTTGCAGAAGTCATTGTCGGTTCATTTAGAAAATACACTTGCAGCGAATTTAAAATCGTGATTAGTTGACATATTTGGATATTGTATTTTAGAATCATAAGAAGAAGAGTCCGCACCATTTACATAGGAATGCAAAGTTGCTGGAAGAATGTAAGAGAAGAATTGTAATTCGTAATTGTCAGATGTTTCTCAGTTTTTCTTAGCATCTGTATCATTGTTATGTTTAGAAGCTTCTCATTCTTTAATAGACTTAACAAAATTGGAATGGTTTTCGTCAGCTGTAGTTGTGTCGTCATCTTTTTTAGTTTGAGGAATTTCAAGAGTTTTTAAAGGATTAAGAGAAATATCTTGAATAGTTTGAGCGTTAGAGTTTAGACTATTGTTGAAAAATTTATATGATTCGTTAACGTTAAAGGAAGAAGAAGCTCAAGGGGTAGTAGTACTTCCCGTGTAGGGGCTTGTGGAAGATCCTGAGTCGCATAAAAAAACAACATAGTTTCCATTGTTAATTTTCGTGTTTCCTTTAAAGATGTTTCAAAAATCAACTTTTCTATCTAATTGATCGAATTTTTTTCCAGCGCCAGAAATTCCACCTTCTTCACTAGTAACTCCAAGATTAGTCAAATAGATTTTAGACATCGGATTAGAACACGAAGTTAGTGTAAGAAAAATAGGAGATAAAGAAACTATTGGTAATAATAAAGAAAGCAGATGGATCTTTTTCATCGTATAATAATATTATAATCAATGAAAAGTACAACTATTTTTTTTGTATTATCATTAGTGAGTTTTTTCGTTTCTTTATGTTTTTTTATCTTCACAATTTGAGGTTTTATTGACCCGGAAAATATGATAAAAAAAGCTTTACCGAATCAACCCGATTTTATCCCCCTTTTCTTTTTAATCTTTTTTTTAGTTTTCTTAATTATGGGGTTTAATTTTCTATACTATTTCACCGTGAATAAAAAAGAGAACGCCAGAATCACCCAAGAGAAAATGAAAAAGGAACTAGAAAAGAAGATAAGAGATGAACTTATAAATGAAAATACTAATACAATCAAGAATAAAATTTTAAAAACCAAAAAATCTAATAAAGTAACCACAACAAAAACAAAAACTAAAGTAGAAAAGAAAGTAGATTAAAATTTAGTTTAGATTCGGGTTTCTATAAAAAACTTCCCTAACTTCTCCTTCTAGATCGGGAATATCATTTGTTCGATATACCGTTAAAGTATGAACCGTTGTTGATTTTTTCACAGCACTTAATTCAGGATTTTGACAAACCGCATTTATTACTTTAGAAAATGTCGAGAATTCTCTCGCTAATGCATCTTGAATTTCCACATTTTCTAATTGATATAATTCTGCTTCTTCAGGGGCGGAAGAAAGAGAAGACACAATAGATTCTTCGGAATAATCTAGCAAAAGACGCTCTGGTATTTCTGATATGGGTCTTTCAAAATGATCAACTTCAGATTTGATTAGTTTTGCTCTAATATCTGCAGCTTTTGCAACTTCCTCTTCTTTAACAACTGTTTGTATTGAAGCAATCTTATTCTGAGCTTCTAACAATTGTATGTGTCTCTGCGGATCTGATATTATTTCTTCTTTAAATTCTGATAATTGTAAGGAAGTTCGTTTAAATATTGTTTGGTTAGCATATGCTATCGCGTTGGCATGTTGAATAATTGAAGGGTCGTTATCATTACCGAATAAATCATATATTGTTTCAGTGTATGAAGATAGTGCTTCTTGTGCTTGAATAATCTTTTGATAACACATTTCTTTTTGCCTTCTTAATTCTTCTTTTCTTTTTTCACTATTTGAACAAGGAAGACAATGTAATTTATAAAACTCACTTTTCTTAGTGCTTTCAAAACGATATCATTTCTCATACTTTTCTTCATAATGTCTAATCTGTTTCATTCTTTTCAAAGCTTCATATATTTTCCTACATGATTTTTGTACCACAGTATTATGGGTTTGAAGAAGGAATTCTCTTTTATTTTCTACATGTTGTTCCGTCAGAAATAGGCTTATGTTTTCATAAAGAGTTTTGTCGAAAGTTCCCAATTCAGTTACAAAAGCACTTGTCGGATTAGTGTGAGTAGGGGTGGAGGATTTTTCTTTAGTTAAATGTAATCTTTTTTCGAAATCTTGAAGTTCTTTGGGAGTAGTGAAGATGGTAAATAATGATGCAAAATGTCCTTTTAAAGTAGGTAAAGTACAAACAGAAGATCCGAAATTAAGAGCAGTTTTAACAGGAAAATTAGTCCCTTTTAAATAATTGTAAGGGAATAAAACATAATAGGGGAAAGAAGCTGTTTCTGCTCGAATAGAATTTCTTGTCGCATTTATTCTTGCTTCATCTTTTTTTATCGAAGCTATAGCTAAATCATGCTCATTGGCTAAAAAGATCGGCTCTTGCATTTTAGCTTTAAGATAGTTTGAAAAGAATATAATAACATTCGATGTTAAGAATGATAAAGCGAATGAATTAGTTAATGGTCTATCATAATTGAATATGAGTTTAAAACGTCTCACCAATGCTTCTTCCTCATATTCTTTGGCAAATTGGGGAGAGCTCGCAATAAATGCAAGAAGTTGCGGATCTCTTTGTAATGCTTCTTTTGATAAATAAAGCTCCGGAGGGTTAGCGTTACTTTTTAAACAGGAAAGACTATGAGCTTGTTCTGATATATTCATTCGTTTATTTTCACCATGTTCATCAGTGTATTCGTAGAAAAAAACATTAGAAACATCATCGTAATGACAAACTAATGGAAAACGAAGCGACATAGATCCTTTTGGCGAATTTATTCTTCCATCGATATATTGTTTTGATTGGGCAATACACTCAGCAAAAAAAGCATCAATTAATTCTTGTCTACTTGTAGTTGGGGTAACTGTACGATTTTTTGACAAATAAATTAGCAATTCAGTTGGAGTTAAAATTTCAAGGAATTTATCCGCAATTTGTCTTTTTTTTATTTCCGTTTCTTCTAAAGTTAATGGTTCTAAAAAGCTTCTGTTGAGTGTGGTAAATGTTTCTAGTTTTATGACGACTAATCTTTCTTCTTCTGTTAAATGTTTATTTGGCTGCATAGTTAGTAAACTATGTTGTTTTAAAGCGATTTTAGTTTTTAATTTTTTTATTTCTATTTCAACAGGATCTTGGTCAACAAAAGTGGTAGGAAAATGCTTTTGTAAGTAAGAAGTAGATTTTTGAATTAATTGTTGAAATTGGGAAATTGTTTTAGCTTTTCCGATTTTTGGAGAAATGCCGATTTTATCTTTATCTAAATTTAATTGTACGTGCATTTTTTTAACTTCAAATTCAGGCAAAGTTCCTGTTGCGTAAAAGAATTGAAGAAGCATTTCTTTCATTCGTTCTTTATCTTTTAATAATTCAATTTCACTTTCTTCCCCTCTTTCTTCTACGATTATTTCAAAATCAATTAGGGAATCTCTTTGTGATAGAAAACGAGAATTTTCATAAACACAAAAAGGAGTGGATGCTATTTTTCTTTGATCTTCCATTGGAGAGGAAGAATCGATATATTTAACAGTCGAAACTTGTCTTGTTCTTTGAGGAATTATTGATTTGAAAGTGAATTTGGTTTTTTTCATTTTGATGTTATTATAGGTAGAATTTTTATTTTGGTGGAAGACAGGAAAATAGGAGCAAATCCAAATATTTTTATTCTTTTATTTACGAAGAAAAGTTGTTATTCTTTTTTCTTTAATTTCAAAGAGAAAACGAATACTTATTGAATTAAATAAATATCAAAAACCGATTAATTAATAATTTCCGGAAAAGAAATTAACGATTGCAGATTTACATCTTTCAAGAAAAGTTGGAGGTTGTGGTTCTACATATTCAGGGATTTGAGCTCCGGAAAAGACAATGGAAGATGCGTTTTGACATAGGTTTACTGCTTGTTCTTCATCATCAGTTCTTTGTTTAACACTTTCAATTCTCGTTTTAGCAGATTCGATAGCAGTTATGATAGTGGTTCTATTAACTGATAATTGTTGTGGATCATATATAGCTTGAGAAGTTGCTGAACTAGATCTGCCCATTAAACTTGTTTCAAGAAGGCGATCTATTTCTGGAGTTTTAGGAACTTCTAAATCAAGTTCTTTTTTTAATTCAACAGCAGTTAAAGAGTAAACAACTGAAGATGATTGGTTAAGGGAATTAGCAAGTGTTCGCATTTGAGTTAGTTGGTCAACAGGAAAAGAAGAGGCAAATGTATTTAAATCTTGCATTCTAGTAGTAAAAGTTGAAAAATGATTATTAATTTGTTCTTTAGTTCGATCTTTTGTTAAGGTAACAAAATTAGGAATATCAGCTAATGGATTTATTGAACCACGATTAAGAGTTACATGGTATTTCGTAGATATTTCTTCGGCTTTAGAAACAATACTAGCATTATGTTGTCTTTTAGTAGACGATAGATGTCATCATTCTTTTTGGAATTTTTCGTTTTCAGAATACATTTTTTCAAGTTCATAAATTTCTTTTAAAAGTTGTTGTTTTTTTGAAACATTATTAACAAATACATCGACAGCTCGAGCATGTGCAGCTCTTAGAATAATACCGTTTTTAATCACATCATTTCGACTAGTAGATTCAACAAAAGATGGGGGTACAACACCACCAATACTTCCATTGTAAGAAATTATAGATTTTATAGGGTCAACAATATCTCTATCTTCTGGACTTTGTGGACTTATTAACGAAAATAATGATACATCACCTGTTGCAGGATTGATATATTTAAATATATCTCGATTGTTAAGTCTGGAAGAAAGTACATATTCAATTTGGAATAAGTTGTTATATGACGCATTGTAATATTCGTTTCATAATTGAAGATTAGAAGCAATGATAGACTGGAATGAAGGCATAGTTAAATTATATTTAAAATTTAAAAAATGTAAACTCTACTATCGAGCTTGGAGTTGTCCTTCACTATGATAAGAATAAAAATCACCACATTTCATGATGAAAATGCAAACTTGACTGTATACTAAAATATTTCTGTGCCCAATTTATATTAGTCAAAATATAATTACGGGGTTTATTTAGAGGTTCAAAACATCGAATATAAAGATGATGAATATATGTTTAATGAGATGTTAAATGCTTTGCTTGAATCTAAATACATGCAATATGATTCCGATGGGTGATATTATCCCGGCGAAAGATCAAATGGACATCAAGAAAGTTGTATAGCTTTTTCTTTCTTGATTGTCACTAGATTTAAACAATTTCATAAATATATTAATCAACTTCTTTGCAAAAAACATGACGGGCTTTATGATGATTGAAAAGCTGATGCTATAGAAGAAAATGATTGATAAAAAGTTAGTTGCATTATTAGGAACGAATTTCATTATGTTTGATGTTGCTTCCAAGATTTCGAAGAATTTTGGACTTAAGCATTTATTCTAACCTAAACCGAAAATATAATTGTGGTATGGAGTTAAATAAAAAAAACCGATTGGAAGTTGAATGAAAAAAACCATTAACAAAAGAGGAAGAAAAACAAATACATGAGTGAATGAAATGAGGGGAATTAGTATTTATAGACGGGAAGTATTATGTCGGTGGTAAGGATCAAACTTGGTTTTATTTATATGATTTAGCTCATGCGATTTTAGAAAAAAATAAAGAAATCTGAAATAAAGTAAATTTCATGGAAATCTATAGAAATAATGAACCAGATGATCTTTTAAACTGTTGAAAAGAAATGAAATTAATCTAATATGAAAAAAGAATTTGGACACAAAAGATAAAAATTTCGATTATAAGCACTATTTGGAAATAAGAAAATTTATGGTTAAAAATGGTTTTAACTATTTGAAAGATAGTAATTATTCAAGTAAAAATAAATTAATGGTTCCAGAAATAAAGATATTAACATATAAATTCATTAAACGATTTTCACAAATCGCTTCAGAAAATACAAAATTTATTTGAACGATATCAAAACCTGAGGAAGTATATGATTTGACTAATTATGTCGCCGGGTATGGAAAAATCATTTTAAATGAAACAAAACAGAATCTTAAAGAAATGTCTAACAAAAACACTAAGACGAAATATCAACCTGATAGCAATGAACAAGAAAACCGTAAACTTAGAGAAGAGAATGAAAAATTAATTCAAGAAAACTCTAGATTATTAGAAGAAAACATTACCATGAAAAAACAATATATCACATTAAAAAACGAAAACAAGTTACGGATCGAAATTAGTAAAGAAGAATTAGAAAAACAAAAAAACAAAACTCATGTAACTATTGAGACGGTATTTATTTCATTATCACTAATGATTTAACATTAACAGGAAGACAAATTGCTGCAAAATATCGCCAATTATGAAAAATAGAAGAATCGTTTAGAGTTGTTAAAAGTGATTTTAAAGCAAGACCAGTTAGACATTATTTAAAAGAAAGAATAGATTCTCATTTTTTTTACTTGTTTTATCGCACTTTTACTTGTAAGACTGTTACAATTGGAACTACCAAAAGAAAAATCTAATTCCTTGAAACCAAAATATTCTGTTAAAACTATCGCTAAAAGTTTAAAGGATTTGAAAATGTATAAGTTAAACGATTTATTGTCGCTACTATTTTTTCCACAAGTAGAGCAATATAAAAAGTTTATTAGGGACATTTCAGAAAAAAATAATGTTAATTTTGAAATTTTTTCCGTAACCAACGAATACCTGCACGAAGAAAAAGCGAAAATTTTAAAGTAAAATTATACTATGTTTAGTTTTCGCATTTTTTTAATGTTTTCTATTCTTAAAACTACAAAAAAACTTTACACTGAACTGCGAAACTCAGGGAAACTTTACATTGTTTAATGTTGCTTCCACGATTTTAAAGAATTTTGTAGCTTAAGTTTAAACCTAAATTTTGAAAAAATTTGTATAATATTAACAAAAGCAATACTATAGAGTTTTGTTTTGATGGGACTACGGCCCCGATTTTAACAAATATGACTGATATCGATTAAAGTAAATTTAAATGGTGTACATTTTGAATAAGTGATATCGAATTAGGAAAAAAATTCTTAGGTATCGAAATTAAAGGAAAATGACCAATATTAATTTATTCCACTAATAAACTACTTTCTGGCAACTTTTTATATTTCGAAATGTCAAGTCACCCCGAAATATGTAGTCCGGAAACATCGATTTTAGTTAGAAAATGATGAGATGATAAAGATAAAAAACATAAAGAAAGCTGAGTATTAATCAATAGAATCGGATTAATTAAAAGAGGCGAAGTTCTTAAACTAAATCCTTCACGAAGTATTGAAAATGAATATAAAAACCAAATAACAGAAAAATTTAATTCGATATATTCATCAAATCTCATTTTTAAAATTGAAAAATTAATTCAAGAAAACAGTAAATTATCGGAAGAAAATAAACATTTAAAACAAGAGAATGATACTAATAAAAAACAAAATATCGAATTAGAAAAAGATAAAATTCTTGCTCACGAATTTATTGATACAATTTTTAAACACCATGATGAAGAATCTATTAATGAATTTAAAGAAATGTGAAACAAACATATAAAAGCAATGAATGAAAAAGCGAAAATGGGAGTATTGAAGTAGCAAAAAAAGGATAAGGAGAAAGAAAAGGAAGATGAATTTCAATTGAGTAGATAATATACTCGTATATTCAAAATCGTTTGTGAATAAAAATTATTACAATATTGATAACAATGATTATGCTAATGTTGGATACATTTTTTATGACAAACATATACAATAAAACTATTGAATAAAAATGATATAAACATTGGTGATAAAAATATTTAATAAATTGCATAATAGTTTGTGTAGACAATTATTTGGAACAATTACTAAAGAAAAGTACTAATAATATCAAAGATAAGAATAAGTTAAAAAGGTGAAACTGCATATCATATAACTCAAAGTGTTTTCGCATAATTTCCATTTTATATATAACATTATTGGGGATGCAATGGTATCGACAAGATTATTGCTTATCCAAGTGCAGTAGGGTCAGCCCTTTATAGCTCGAGGTATTGTTACATGACAACGCTAATTCTGAAGCTGTTCAACTTTCCGACTACGAAGTTGCTCAACTTTCAAGTCAAAACTATTCTAGCTACGCGTTTGTAGCATAAGGGTAACTGACTATAAGTATGTTTGGTTTTAGGTTTTTACCGACATACAAAAAATAAAAATCTATATTTCTTAATTTGGTGCGTTAAGAAATGAAAATTAGCATCATATATTATAAATGGTTGTTGTATTACCATAATTTATAATGAAAGTTAAAATACAACTAAACTGTAGTACTTTGATAAAAGATAATTTTGGAAAGGAGTTCAATTCTCCTCATCTCCACCATTCTAGAAAAAAGAAATCTTGTTAAATAAGGTACACAAGTTTATAAGGTTAGGAATATTGTAACTAGTTAAATAAAAAAAACAAGTTATATACTTCCTGAAATAAAAATTTACTCCGAATATAATAAAAACACCGAATCTGTGAAAAAATAATCAACAGGTTTATATATAAATTTATAATTTGTATATGGAAAATAAAAACAAAATAAAAGCTGGATATTATTTTATTTCACCCGAATATTTAGAAAAAATTTTTACAAAAGAAGAGCTAATTAAAAACAAATACAAAAATCGTCCATTTGTAGGTTTTAGTAATAGTGATATATTGATTAGTATATCAGAAAAAAACTTGCGCAACGACAAGGAATATGAGTTGTGTTATTATTTCAATAATAATAAAAATCTTTTACCAATTACAAGTTTAATTTTTGTTCCATTAAAAGAAAGGAGAACTGATATTTATTTTAATAATCTTCCTGAAAATATTCTTAAATTAAAAGAATTAGAAGATAATTTTCTAACAATTAATAAAAAAATTGGTAAATGTTTAAGTTTAAATAAATATTCACGAATTTTTGAAAACGCCCATCCTCAAATCACAAAATCGAAACAAATTTACAAACAGATTTTAATCCAAGAAATCAAAAAACTCACGGAGGAAAACGCTAGATTAGCAGAAGAAAATAAGCGGTTAGAACGGGATATAGAGCTAGAATACAAAAAGGTATTATGAACCAGATTCGCTAAGGAAGAATTAGAAGAACAAAAAGACAAAACTCATGTAACCGTTAAAATGAAGCTTGTGTTTCCAGCAAGACTTATCAAACCAGCAAAAAAAGGAAATGAATTTGAAAGTTTTGTTTTGCCAAAGCTAGAAAATAAATTGAGGAATTCCAAAAAGAAAGGGAAAAAAAATAAAAAAGAAGATAAACTTCATCTTGACAAATAATATACTTGTATATTCAAATTCGTTTGTTAATAAAAGTATTCAATATTATGTTTATCAAATTTATACAACCAAAATATAGAACAAAACTATTCCACAAATTTGTAAGTAGGTTCAATTTTCTTATTTTCCTTCATTCTAGAAAAAAGAAAGAGGAAAGTCTTCAGACACAAACGAGAGATTTTAGAAATAAAGAAAAAGAGTTAGCATTGACCGATGAATCTTTAAAACTAACTTATTTAGAAGAAGGGGTATTATAGGAGATGTTCAATTTACCATCATTAACATTAATTACCATATCCGCAATTTTCGCAATGTCAGGGTTGTGGGTAACGATAATAACTGTTGTTTTGTATTTTTTATTAATATCTTTGAATAGTTTTATGATATTGTCAGAGTTTTTTTGATCAACAGCTCCTGTAGGCTCATCTCCGAAAAGGATTTTAGGGTTTTTTGCAATACTTCTTGCAATAGCAGCTCTTTGTTGTTGCCCTCCTGAAAGTTGATAGGGCATCTTTTTTTTATTTTCTTCCAATCCTACAGATTTTAAAACCTCATCAATGTCTAGTTTGAAGTTTGGATTTTTTTGTAAATTAGCTCCAATTTCAACATTCTCTTTTACGGTAAGGTTAGGAAGCAAACCATATTGTTGGAAAACATATGAGATGTTACGACAACGGAAATCTGTTAGTTTGGAAGAGCTCATATTAGTTAGGTTTTCGTTACAAACAATAACTTGTCCACAGCTTGGGATATCCATTCCAGAGATAAGGTTTAAAAGGGTTGTTTTCCCACTACCACTAGGTCCTAAAATAACAACAAAGGTTCCTTCTTTTATTTTTAAAGAGACGTTATCTAAAACTCTGGTGGAGATACTGTTGTTGTAGTAGTATTTTGTGACATTTTCTAAATAAACGACATCAGAAGGGTCAGGGTTTTTAATTTCGTTTATTTGAATTTTTTCTAATTGTTTAACGCATTTTGAGATAAATTTGTTTGTACAATCTATTGGAAGAATTTTAAAATATTGTTTTTCGGCATCAAGTGCTTTTTTAAGTTTTTGTTGTTTTGTTTTATCTTTAATAATTCCTGAAAGAAGAAGCTTTTGCATTTTTTCTTGTCTTTTAAAAGAAGATACCATTTTTCTTAAACAAGAGGAAGAAGCAAATGGTTCTTTTGCATTTAAAGAAGTTTGGATATTTTCAATAAAGGAGATAAAAGCGGAAGTATCTTTATTTTTCTTTGCTTGTTTAACAATTTGATTAAAAGAATTGACGTTTAATTTAGAGACAAGGGCACGGTTATTAGTGATTAATTGTTTAGTATCCATAGCTTAATTTATTATATTTGTTTAATTCTTTCAACGATCTTAGTTCGTTTTAAATTGTAATAACCCAGACCCGCGGAAGCGATGAATACTACTGAGACGGAAAGGATAGATTCTAAAACAGAAATTCAATTAAGACCGATATTAATGTAAATGCTTAAAGAATTAAATAGCAAAGCTGAGAAGAAAGTGTTAGCGAGGAACGTGATTGGAAAAGAAAGAAGAAGTGAGAGAATGAATACTGGAGCATAAATAGATAAGACGTTCGCTAAGTTTCTTTTGTCTCGGTATCCTAAAGCGTTCATTACCGCATTAATTCCTTTTGTATCATCAATAATCATTAATGTAATCATGAAAACGATAAGGATGGTAGCGATACAGATTATGGCTAAAACAATAGCTTCGATTTCATCGATGGTGTCACTCATATTCTTATAGATTAACACACTAGCAGTTTTGTCACTAGCTGAGTTGACAAGATTGATAAATTGAGATTCAGAATAGATCTTTTTTAATTCAAAGATTAATTGGTCTACAGTTTCATCATCAATAAAGGCTTTTCTGGTTTCAAGAGCTATATTATCTTGTCATAATTTATGAACTTTTTCGCCAATAACGGTTGATTTTCCAGAAGAAGGGTTTTTTCATAATCCTGAAATTTGAACAGCAATCATTGCGTTAGAACCATATTTTAAAGCTTTTCTGGAAGTTGTTGAATCAAAGAATTGGTTAGCCATATAAATACCACTTGGGGAATATAAGGAAATAGAATTTGCAAGAATAGAAGAACCATCGGAATGTTTCGTAAATACTCCATTAAATCCAAAAGGGGTAACATTGTAACCTGAGAGAACTTTGCCTGTGGCAAGGTTAGGTTTGGAACTGATTCCATCTTCTTCAATATTATCATCCAATAAGGAGGTATTTCATAAAGATCTTTTAGGGTCTCGGCTAGTGGAAGAAGCTTCATATTTTCCTCAGTCGTTTGCTTTTCCATTATTTCCAAAAACTGTAGGAAGAGCTTGAGCTAAAAAAGCAACATCGGTGGAGTCAGTAAAATCATTCGAATCGATGTAATAATTGGAGGGTACTTTTAATTTGTAAGTGTTGTCTATATTTTTAATAGCTATTGCTAATTTGCTTTTCAATCCAACAATAAAGTTTGCTGCATCTTGGTCGATAAAGAATTCTTGTCCTATTGTAGAGTTAGATATTGCTTTTACTTCTAAAATAACATCTATTTCGCTATCATCGCTAAGTATCTTTTTATCTAATCGAGAGATATGGTTTAGGACACTAATTTTTATTTTATCTCCTTCGCTAAGTCCATATTTCTTTGCCGCAAATTTGTTAAGGACAATAGGAATAAAAGATTGGTTGTTGTGGATTTTGGCAGGCTCGTAATCGTACAATTTTTTGTTTATCGAATTTCCATCTTCATCTTTTAATTCGATGAATTTGGTATCTTTTTTTATACCTAAGATTTTTGTATTATTATCTAAATTAACTTTCTCACCTTTTGCACTATTAGCTAAAACATAGGTATAAGTTTCGTCATCGTCATGTAAAGGGACAGTGTCGTAGTTTAAAACATAGTTAAGATCGGAAGAAGGGGTTTGTAATTCTGAAGTAGGAACATCGTATAATTGTGAGGTTTTTTTCGCCATTTTCAAATCAGAGTGCATAAGAACAAGAAGTTTTAAGAAAAAAGAAGTTAAATAAGTAGAAGGTGCACATTTTTCGGTTCAAGGGACAAACTTAATATCTTCGATTTTCGTTTTATCGAAATTGCTTATTTCTGCAATGGTATTTTCTGGGTTAGGGATATTTGCTGGATTAATTACTTTGTTTGCAGGTAAAGAACCATAATGTCATTGTCCTTCATATTTATATAAAGGAATAAGAAAATTTTGTTTTGTACCACTATCAGTTAATATTGTGGCTCATTCGTTAGAGTCAGCAGCGGGATATGGACTAGTTTTTCCTGTTGGAATGGTATAGCCACCGATTTTAGATTGAGTTAATACTAAAGAACTATTGCTTTCAAAACCATAAACATTACTCACCATTTCCGGATAAGCTTTATAACCTGCATAATTGAAAAGGTTTTCGGCATTCTGATTCATTTTATTAATTTGATTATCTGGAGCTAAGGAGATAACGATATTCCAAGGATTGGATGTGATACCTAATGTCCCAATGTTAAAATCGGTTCCTGTTTTTTCTAGTGATTTATTTTTTAGATATTGTAAATCAGCCATTTGAGCAAAGTTATCACTCAAACAAGGAATAACTGTGTTAAAATGTGCTCCTCCTTGACTAACTCCATCTTCTTTCAAAGAAGCCACATTAAAAGAAGTTAAAGAAGCTTGATAAATATAATCCTTGGAAATATTAACTAGAGAATTATCGAAAATATCATCATCATGAGTTTTAAAAATTCCTGGGAAATAATTCTTTCCTTCAGATTCGGTGTTAATAATACCACAATTTCCCCAATAAGTGGAAGGAACAGGGGTATATTGACCACCTTGTCTTGTAGGGGTGTACAAATCAACAGCAAAAGAATAGTTTTTAGAAACTAAGGAAGTATCGATATTGGTTTTTATTTTACCATAAGTGTTGATAGCGAAAGTAAAAACGGAAATTGATAATCCTGTTAAAATTGTTAAAATTGTTAGTTTTCCTAAGGAAGATAATGCTAGATTAGTTCTGAATCGGAAAATAATATTAAAACGAGAGAATGGTTTTTTCGCAATCTTGGCAATTAGATTTACTTTATATTCACTTCCATTCTTCATTAATGTAACAACATTTGTTTTTAATCTGATGCATCCGATAATAATACACGCAAGAGAGATAAAGAAGAAAGGGATTAATAAGGAGAAAATGAAAACAAGAGGGGAGAAAGTAATAAAGGCAGTAGGAAGAGTCCAATATCCGTGAAGAAGTGAAATGGCCGGGTTTTGTAAGAAAAGACCAATAAAGTATCCAATGGCACATCCGATAAGACAAGGGATAAAAGCGAAGGGTTGTAAAGAAGCAATGATCTTTTTCTTAGAAATACCATTAGCAAGTAAGATACCCAGACTTTGTTTATTGATATTGATGAATTTATTAACAACAACAATGGAAACAATAATGGCTAAGGCAATAATGGCCATTGTTAAAGAGAAACAGATAATATCAATATTTTTAATAAGGTTCGGAATAAAGGAGATTCGTAATGCTGCGGTATTTAGGTTATTAGAAATATCATCGCTTAAAAAGGCAATATTACTGCTTGTTGGATAAGACATATTCTTCACTCCGAATTCATTTATTAAGTTTAAGATTGCTTGATGATTATTTGAATGAAGGAATTTGCAAACATAATAAGTTTCTTCTGGGTTGGAATTATAGGCATCAATTACTCTTTTATATCCAACACGATTCGTGTAAATAATGGCATCTTTTTGTTCATTAGGATTAATACTTTCAAAACTCATACAAGGATAAACAAAATCTGGGGTAATACCACTTCCAACAATAACAAAAGGAATACCTTTATCGATAGAAATTGTGTTTTTTGGATTTGTTTTTACGAAATCATCTAACTCTTTCAAAATCTCGGTGGTAGTAAACATTTTAAGTTTTTCAGGATTAAACTTTTCATCTAAGTCTTTTTTAGAGATGGGGGAAAGTTTGTGAGAATGAAGAAATTGGGGATTAACAACAGCGAATAAGGAAGTTCAATTTTCAATAACGCAAGTTATAGGGGTAGTTCCGGCTCCTTGCATTGTATATTTGTATCCTTTTTCAAAAACATCGGTGAAAGTTGCTGATGAATTAAAAATTTTATCATATGCTCCTCCAGTAGGTTTAATAACTTTAAGTGCCGCTTTTAATTCTTCATCAGTTTTAGCATCGATACAGGCTTGTTTTTCCACATCTGTAATAACAAAGGTATCACTTCATTTTCCAGAAAGCATTAAACGGTGTTTATTTAATAAGGCTTTTGAATCATTACTTTCTTTTGGGGTAGTTAAGATTGAATAAATATTTTCGACACCACCATCATATCCTAAAGGTTTAAAATAATCATCAGCAAATGCTTCTTGTCCTACGGGTTCGTTTTTGTAGTTAAGAAGGTTCATTTTGTCAATAGTATCATTGGGATTGGATTCAATAATCTTGTAGTTTAAATTATCGGAAGAGTTGGTAATATCAAAACTTGTGAATTTACGAAAACTAATTTCAGTAGATAAGGTTTCATTAAGGAATTTTTTTAAAGGGTTGAATACTTTTTTTACATAATTAGTTAATTCTTTCGCTTTTATTAACAAAGTATCTTGAACATGTTTATTTTCTAAATACTGAGCAAAATCGGAAGCTTTCATTGCACTCGTACCATTAAAAAAAGCATTAGTAGCAGTGGTTCCTTCATCAAATTTTAAAACAGGAAATATTAAATTAGATAATGTTGCTTCGTTTTTAGAATATTCGTGAGCAAGATATGTTGAGTTTGACCCTTCTGATGGATATTTAGAATGAAGAAATTGAAAAAGTTCATCTCTTGAATCATTTATTTTAGGAATAAAGATAAGGTAGTTTATGTAGTTATTGGTGTTTGTAATATTGGTAAAAGCTCCATAAACTTTATAGTCTTGATTATATGCGGTAGTAGGATTATCAGCAGCAAAAGTTATTCCTTTTTGAAAATTACTAATAGTGACTTCTTCATCAATGTATGGATGAACGCTAAAGACTGAGGTTTCATCTACTAATTGATAATTTGGAGAGGAAAACACATAGTTCTCATTAATAGTGAAATCATGTAGGTTACTTTTCTTTGCAATATCACTATAAGTATTTGATAAAGAAGAAGAAACAGAAGAGAAGATTGTGAAAAGTCCAACAGTTACCAACATTAAAAAAGTCAACGAGGCCGTGATGAGTTTATTTTTCTTTAAACAACGAAAGGAGTTCTTAATTAAATTAAGCACAATGAATTAATTATAAATTAAAAAATAAAATCATTAGTATTTTTAGAAAGAATTGGGGTTGTAATTCTTTTACCAAATGTATGTTAGTTCATCACAAAATTGGCAATATATATAATATCAATATACTTTATGGTTATTAAAACATTTGATTTAAACGGAAAACAAATTGATAAGAACATTGATGTTTCTGGAATCATTGTTGAAAAACCAAACAAACAAGCAATATTTGAACAAGTTGTTGCAGAAAACAACGGAAAAAGACAAGCAACTGTTTCTACAAAAACTCGTGCAGAAGTTAGAGGTGGTGGAAAAAAACCGAGAGCTCAAAAACATACTGGTAGAGCTCAATTGGGTTCTACTCGTGCTTCTCACTGTGTTGGTGGTGGAAATGCTTTTGGACCTAAACCAAACCGTAACTATTGTTTATACTTAAATAAAAAAGCTGCTCATCTTGCTTTAAAATCTGCTTTCAGCGAAAAACAAGGTTCTATGTTTGGAATTGATAACCTTTCTATTGAAAAACCAAGCACTAAAAAAATTCTTACTTTCTTAGAATCGTTAAAATTATTACCTAAAAAAATATTATTTATTTCTAATGATAACAAAACATTAATCAATAGTGCCAAAAATATCAATCGTGTTTGTTCTAAAAACTGAAATCAAGTTTCTACGAAAGATGTTATTCACGCTGACTATGTTATTTTTGAAAATGGTAGTGTTGAAAAAATTACTAATTTAATTGATTAATTCCTTTTGAACCTTTTTTCTAGCAAATCTATCATTTTTGCTTTTTTATCCTTTATTTAGGCTTGATATCTTCCAATCATCATGTGAAAATAAAAGCGATAATAAGAATAAGAATAATCGAGATGGATAAGGTAATGACGAATCAAGTCTTTTTTTCATATCATTTAAAACGAATCTTTTTTAAATCAAATATTTCTAAGTCTCTAATTAAAAGATTACGGTCCTCAAATTCAGGTTTTAATAAAGGTGGGTAAAGTTCTTTGTTGTTGTTGTCATTTTTCATTAATGTATTAACCTTTTTGATATCATTTAAGATTTCGGAAACATTTAAATAAATTGGAAGGTTTTCACCAAAATATTCGCTTCCATTATACTTACTTTCTCTTTTTGCACTGTTAAGCATTTTGATAATCATGTTTTCGATGAAGGGGTAGATTTCAGGATTGTATTTTGAGATGAAAGGGATATCATAAACTTTTGCATCATATATTGTTTTTATATCATCATAATTTTCTTCATTAATTGGTTTTTTTCCTGTTAACATTTCATGAAAAATAACTCCTACTGCATAAATATCAAACTGAACACCGATTTGAAGATAGATTTTTTCTTTTTCCTTTTGGTTCTTACCTTTCATTTCTAAAACTTGGGGGTTTAAATAGGCGTAGGTTCCATAAATATCATTTTCTTGTGTTTCTAACTGGTTCTCGGTTTTTTCTTTCGTAAAAAGGATGGAAGTAGAGATACCAAAATCAATTAGTTTAATTTCAGTTAAATCAGTAGAAAGCATAATGTTATCAGGTTTTAAATCACGGTGGATGATACGACATTGTTGGCCTTTTTGCTCTTTTTCTCCTTTAATCTTGAAATTGTGCATCGAATCTAAAACTGTTAATATTTTTTCTAAGATATATAAGGTTTCAATTAAGGTAAGAAAACCATTCTTCTTGATTATGGATGATAATGAGTTCCCTTTGATGTATTCCATAACGATGTAGATAGTGTTTTGCTCAACTGCGTAATCGTAGATTTCAGCGATATTGTCGATAGCTTCAAGTTTCTTCAATCTTCACATAGTAATAAATTCATCACCAAATTTTTTTCATTCATTGTCAGAGATATCGTCGGTTTTGTTAATGACCTTTACTGCTTTTAATTTTAGTTTGTAATCGAAATAGGAAGAAACATTGACACTTTTATCATTAACTAGATAAATAACAGAATGCATTCCACCGTTACCGATAATCTTAACAACGGTGTATTGGTTTAGAATGACGTCATTAGGTTTAAAGTTTTTTTTATTTTCTTCCATTACCTAATTTTTAAAACAATTGATGTCAAATTATCATTAGAACCGTTTTGAATTGCTTGTTCAATAATTGTTTTGGAATAGTTTTTAAATTCAACAGTTTTTGCTTGAATAAGTTCATTTATTTTCTCAGGTTTAATAAAATGGTAAACTCCATCGCTCACAATAAAGAACATGTCGTTAGGTTGAAGTTGAGGGATTGTTTTGTAGTAAGAGGTGGAAGGGGTAATTTCTTCATCTGAGGAGACACAGCTTGTTAAGAATGATAAACTTTCTTTGTTTAATTCAATTTCACTATTTTCTTTTTCGTTGATGATATTGATAAGATCTGGTCTTTTTTTCCTTTGGGCATCATATTTTGCATATATCTTATTCAATAGATTGTGATCGAATGTTTTTTGCGATCATTGTTTTTGAGAAGCAGAATAATAATATATTCGTGAATCACCAATATTGGCACACTGAGCGATATTTTTATGGATATAAACAACGCATAATGTGGTACCCATTCCTTGATTCTTATTTGTAAGTTTACGTAATTTTCTTAAAGAAGCTTTGATGCAATTGTTATAAAAACGAGAAAAACAAAAAAATAAAGGGAATCTTTTTTTAAATCTAGTAAGAAAAGTTTTTACAGTAATTTTGGCAGCGATATCACTATCTTGTTCGCTTCCAACTCCATCGCAAAGAACAAGAAGAATATCCTTGTGATTCTCTAAAATACCATAAAAATCTTCGTTAGTCTCTCTTGTACCTTTGTCACTAGCTACCGAGATTTTATATTTAAAGTTCATATTTGTTTCTTAATTGTCCGCATGAAGCATTAATTTTCTTCCCTCTTTTCAGTCTGATTGTGACTTTGATGCTGTTATCTTCGAAAAATTTTTTAAATAATTCAATGTTGTCACTTGGAAGAAAATTGTGCTCCTTATTCTTATTATATGAAATGAGATTTATGTAAAAATTAATTCCTTTTAACTTTGTTAACAATTGTTTTGCATTAGATATGTCATCATTAATTCCTTTTAATAACAAATATTCAATTGTTACCGGCTTATTTTTATTTAAAAGTTGATATTTTTTAATTGATTTAATTAATTTTTGCATATTGTATTTTTGATTTATTGGCATGAGAGTATTCCTTATTTTATCATTAGGAGCATGAAAAGAAATGGCAAGATTTATTTTGGAAGCGTCAGTCGCAAATTTTTCGATTTTATCACAAATTCCGCAGGTTGAAACAGTGATTTTACTTTCAGGTATAGAAATGGAAAAATGAGAAGTGATTATGGAAAGGAAATTGATGACATTTTCATAATTATCAAAAGGTTCTCCTATACCCATGATAACAATATTTTTTATTGTTTGATTGAATTTTTTTTGTAGATATTTGTTAACTAAAAGGACTTGTTGTACTAATTCAAAAGTTTCAAGATTTCTTTTCTTTTTATTCAATGTACTGGCACAGAATTTGCAACCCATATTGCAACCGATTTGAGTGGAGACACATAAACTTCATCCATAATTAAAATTCATTAGCACATTTTCAATAAAACAATTTTCTTCAATTTGAACAAGAAATTTGATACTCGTGATTTTCCCATTTTCTTTTTCAACAAAGCTTTTTTTGATTTTAATTCATTCTTTTAAAGTGAAAATTTGGTTAATTATTTTTGCATTCTCTTTTTTTATTTCAGGAATTTTTAGAAAGGAAGTAATATTTTTTTGATATATCGATTTAAAAATAACTGTTGCATAACTTTTTTTTAATGAGTTTAGTTCTAATATTTTTTCAATTTCGTTTAATGGAAAATTAAAAAAATTATTTTTTTGCTTCATAACTACTTCTCATTGTTCCACAAGCGGCATCAATATTTCTTCCTTTATTTTTCCTTAAAGAAACGCTGATTCGATTTTTTTCCAATATTGTTTTGAATTTGTTAATATTTTTTGATGTTTTAAAACTAAATTCTTTCACAGGATTGTACTCTATCAGAATAACATGACAATTGATGTTTTGTAATAATTTTGCCAATTCTAACGCATTTAGTTCAGAATCATTTACATCCTTAATCATTGTGTATTGAAAAGTGATGTCATGGTTAACGATTTGGGTATATTTAACGGCGGCAGCAATTAGTGTTTTAATATTGAAAGCTTGATTTATTGGCATGATTTGGTTTCTGATTGTGTCATTGGGAGCATGTAAAGAAATAGCGAGATTACATTGTGGAAGTGTTTGTGCTAATGTAACAATTTTATTAGCAACCCCGCATGTAGAGAATGTAAAATTTCTTCAACCAAGATTAATTCCTTTTGGTTCATGAATTATTTTGACGGCGTGTACTAAATTATCGAAATTATCCATCGGTTCTCCTATTCCCATAAAAGAGGTAGAACCCATTTTTTTAAGATTATTTTTTTCCAAATATTCGTTGGCGATTAATAGTTCTTGGACAATTTCGAAAGTTTCAAGATTTCTTTTCTTTTTATTTAATCCACTGGCACAAAATTTACAACCCATATTACATCCGATTTGAGTGGAGACACAACCGCTATAACCAAACTCAAATTCAATAACTGCCATTTCAATAATATTTTTATCAGAAAGTTCATATAAAAATTTGATTGTGTCATCCTTATCGCTTTTATTAATTTTAGCTATTTTGAGATTCCCAAAAACGAAATTTTCATTCAAAGTTTTTATTGTGGCAGAAGACAAATTTGACATCACTTCAAAAGATTTAATATATTTTTTATATATTCAGTCATAAATTTGAGAGGCGATAAATTTTTTTAATCCTAACGAAACCAGTTTGTCTTCAAGTTCATTTAAAGTGTAATTAAAAATATTATCCATTATTCATATAATTATATTCTTTATTCAGAATGTCCCTAAATCGGGGGAGTACTTGTCGAATTTACGATGAGTTACACCTTCCAATCAGTTACCGCAGAAATTAAAATAAAAACAGTTAAGAGATACTTGGCTGGTGAAAAAGT
>JAITDD010000019.1 GCA_031282725.1 Mycoplasmataceae bacterium | reverse complement strand
ACTTTTTCACCAGCCAAGTATCTCTTAACTGTTTTTATTTTAATTTCTGCGGTAACTGATTGGAAGGTGTAACTCATCGTAAATTCGACAAGTACTCCCCCGATTTAGGGACATTCTGACTACTAAAATTATAAGATAATAAGGATAAAAAATTAAAGAAGTAAAATATATATTTTAAAAGAAAAAATACTAAATATTTGTTTTAGCAAAATAAATTATCTAACAATCAGGTTTTATTATTTTCGTTATCCCTACTTTTTTCCAAGTCTAACCGAAGCAAAATCGATATATTTGTTTACTCTCTTAAAACACCCCTTTTGTTTGTATATAAACGATTTTGAATCATTAAATTCCTTCTCAAATATTTAAAACCCAAACCCTTTATTTTAACGAATTAATTATTATTAAGCACTTATAATTATAGTAAGCACTCGTGGCGGAATTGGCAGACGCGCTAGACTTAGGATCTAGTTCTTGCGAGTAAGAGTTCAAGTCTCTTCGAGTGCACCATTCCTTTTTTCTCTAATTATGTTAATAATTAAATAAATAACTCTATAATATTTTTGTACAGATTTAGAAATGAATTTGTAACAATGTGCTTTTTGTCAAAATCAACGAGTCGCATTGAATCTTTATCGGAATTGACTTGTGTCGAAGAAAATAAAGAAACAATGAGAAACAAGATATATGAAAAAACAATTGTACCAAAATGAAATAAAAACCCAAAAAAGTTTTTATTTCAACGAGGAATAATTAATTTTCGCCTAGACAAAATAATCAGAAGTTATAAAAGAATTGACGAATATGTACATCCCTTGGAGGATCCAACCAAAAGAAGCTATCGAAGTCGACGGATTTCGGTAGCTTTTTTCATTCTATACTACAGACTAAATTTTGAAACAATTTCAAAACGCTCATTATTATCCTTGTATCAATCATCAAACTCTTTTTGGGTTTTAAAACTTTTCAATTCATTAGGAAGATTAGGCTTTCATTTAGGTTTTAATCTAACTCACAATGTTCCAATGATTTGAACATTCTGATCTTCTTGTTTACTTCCATCTTCATTTTTTGTCTCTTTCTTTTCCTTAATCATTCATCCTGGAATAAAACGGCATTTAAAAGGGGTTTCATTCTTAACGATAAAAATAAATTCGTTTGAGTTCTTTCTTAAAAAATCTTCCGCAGCAACTTTGGCTTCCTTATCTTTGGAGATACTTTCACTTTTCTCATCATTCTCTTTCTTTTCTTTTGTCACAGTTTTTCTTTCAACCTCACTAGTACCACTCATTGCTTCAAGTTCTCGGGCAAACTCAACATTGGTTAAAGCGAAAACGAAAAGACATTGACATGAATCGAAAATCTCTTGGTAGATATGTTCTCCGTAAGTAGAAATGACTTGCGATTTGGATTGTAAAACTAATAAGGCAAAAATATTCTCTCCTCTATTTAAAGAAAAGATCTTAGGGACAAAATCGATCTTTGGTAGATTTCCAAACTCTTCCATTACATACTGCAAAGGGATAGGAAGGGCCGATAAATGTTTTTCTGATAAATAATCCCGGGCTTTGTTATAAATCGTTTTCATTAACAATGTGGAAAGGGTATTAATTGCAGAGTTTTTGTTACTTGTGTCAATTTTAATAAACACCTTACAAGGATTTAAAAAAACTTCGTTAATATTGAAATTACTTTCAGTAGTAATTGATTTAATATTCTCATTTAAAAAAGGACTTAGTTTTGAGATGAACACAGACTGTACGTTTTTTGATTGTTGGGAGTCATCGAAGTCACTTAAATATAACAAAGCGGTAGGACACATATGAAGAATCGGCACAAACTTTTTTGCGTCAACAGAAATAGAATGGGCTATCAGATTGTAAAGATTGAATGGTTTGGTTTTATACATTTTTGTTTCCAATCAATAATAAATAAATCCTTTTAGCCATTTGTTACTCGTATTTGTAAAGTAGGCATTAACATCATCTGCTTGAGGGATTAAAACGTCACAGATGGAGGTTATGGAATCATCACACTCTTGTTTCTTATTTTCTTCCCACAAAGAAGTAATCTCAACCATTGGATTTCATTTTGCGCTTATATCAGTTCTTGAGCCATTAAAAGCGATTTTTCTTAGTTTTCCTTCATAATGATCGTACAATTCTCATTTAGGGTCGGTGATTACTTGAATAGCATTATCATTAAAATCAACAGTCGGGAAAATACAGTTTTGCGTTTTATGCGATCCACTACCTCCGATTAATATAGAACTGCCCAAACATTTATTTTTATACTTTTCATCAAGTTTGGCTCGTAGTTCTGTAATGATGGTTAAAGAATATATTTCATTCAATCCGATAACTTTTCATCCAGGGTTAGGAGATTCTTGTGCATAATCTGTTAATCTGACAAATGTTTCCGTCGATAATCAATTGGCCATACATGAATTATATTTTTAACTAGTTAAGTAAGAAAAAACTAGCTTGCTTTGTAATAAAAATTAACACAATCCGCTTTAACTCCGATACTCTGATAATATTTTAGGCAATCATGGACGGGATATTCAAATTTTAAAACTAAAGAATCTTTTATATTGGTTGTTGATGAAGTTCTGTTTTCAACAAAAGGTGTTGATTGACGTAAATCGATATCACCGGCACCAGAATTATCCCATTCACGAACGACAAAACTTTCATTTGTTGGTGTTAAATTAGCAAAATATTTAATATAAATGTAAGGAAACGCTAAACTAGTATCGGGAGTAATGTTGTTATCTAATATAGTTCCAAATATACGAGTTTTCGTCAGATCAATTATTGGTATACTACCACCTGCATCGTTTGCAGATTGAAAATACAAAACTCCCATATATACATAACAATACGATCATGAACCTTTCCTGAATACTTTGTAATCTAACCAAATTTTATTTACCAAATCAGTTGTTGGCACAGTATCAGTATTAACAACATTCACCGTATTGTAGACGTTGTTCATAAATAATTTTCAAGTTCCGGTATCGCCATAGATTTCATTAACAGATTTATTTCCATATATGCCTACGACTTCCCCGTTTTTAAAACTTATTTGATTTTTGTCAACTTTGGAAACACCAATAGCAAA
>JAITDD010000034.1 GCA_031282725.1 Mycoplasmataceae bacterium | reverse complement strand
ATCCATTCCTAATGCGAAACAAGGGATAGTGTCGGTAACTAGATTAAGAGTTAATATTTGAATCGGATTTAAAACTTCATTCCATTGGTGATTATTAATTCGAAAGTCAGGGAAAATGGAAAGAATGGTGGAGAAGATAATAATCAAAACCTCAGCAATACACCCACTGATTAAAAACTGCACAACCTTCTGAATGTTTCTAAATATTCTTCTTCCTTCAAAAACAGCATTTGTAATTGTGGCAAAGTTATCATCTAAAAGAATAAGATCGGAACTTGATTTAGCAACATCGGTTCCTGTGATTCCCATAGCAACCCCGATGTCTGCGGCTTTTAAAGAAGGAGCATCGTTCACTCCATCCCCGGTCATAGAAACAATCTCCTTATTCTTTTGTAAAGCTTTAATAACTCGCATTTTTCCTGTGGGACTGATTCGGGAAAATACTGTGACTCTATTAATCTTATCTACCAAAACTGTGTCAGTAATATCGTCGAGCTCATCCCCATTCATGATTTCATCACCTTCTTGATATATGGAAAGTTCTTTAGCAATAGCTTTGGCCGTAAGAGCATGATCTCCGGTAATCATAACAACTCTTAATCCGGCTTGGTAACATTGTTCTACCGCCTTCTTCACTTCCACTCTAGGAGGATCGATCATTCCTACCATTCCTAAAAAAATTAAATCTTTTTCAATTTGTTTATCTAAAACTGTTTCTTCATTTATTTTTGAAAAAGCAAAACCTAAAACCCGCAAAGCTTGGGTGGAAAGGAAAGAGTTCTTACTTTTTATTTTTTCTCTAATTTCATTTGTTAAAGGCAAAATATTCCCTTTATCATTTTTGTAAGAAGTACAGATAGCTAAGATTTCATCCAAAGCACCTTTTGTATACAAAGTTTTTCCATCATTATTCTCGCAAACAACAGACATTAGTTTACGAAAGCTGTCAAAAGGAAGTTCGAAAATCTTTTTATTCTGTTTTCTTATTTTTTGATAATTCATTTCAAATGTGTTTCCTATTGTTAATAAAGCTATTTCGGTAGGGTCGCCAAATTTTTTGTCTTCATGATTTATTTCGGCAGTATTACATAAAAATCCAGTATTCAATAATGTTTCGTAAGGTTCTTTATTTTCTTTTTGAAAGGACAAATTGGCTTCTTTTTTTAAAACAATATCATCAACACTAAATATTTTTGTTACAGTAATTTGGTTTAGTGTTAATGTTCCTGTCTTGTCGCAACATATACATGTACAACTCCCCAAAGTTTCTACAGAAGGTAATTTCTTTACTAAGGCATTCTTCTTCGCCATCTTCTTAACTCCCATAGCCATTAAAACAGAAGCCATAGTAGGCAATCCTTCAGGAATAACACTCACAGCAACACTCACAGCCACAAGAACCGGTTCCATTCAATGTTTTCCTCCTATGGTAACAAATTCACGAACAAAACCTAATATGATAACAATTAAGGCAGCAACAGCACCTACATAGGTAAGAATTTTACCGATAAGGTTCATTGACTTCTCAATATGAGTCTTTGGGTTTTTCTCTTCATTTAAAGCATTGGCGATTTTTCCGATTTCACTATCTAGTCCTGTTCGAATAACGATCCCTTTTCCATTTCCATAACTTACAATAGTAGAAGAGAAACAAATATTTTCCTGCTCTGCAATAATTTCATTCCCTTTTCCTAATCACTTCGCATCCTTTTCTACAGGAACTGATTCTCCCGTCAAACTTGATTCTTGGATATGAAGACTAGAAGATTCGAGTAGACGTAAATCTGCGGGGATAACATTTCCATCTTCGATTAAAACAACGTCTCCGACAACTAGGTTTTTAGTGGCTATATTCACGATTTTTCCATCTCTGATTACATTTGTTGTTAAAGCTGAAATTTTTTTTAATTCTTGTAAAGTTAAAGTGGCATTATATTCCTGAATAGTGCCAATAAATCCATTAATGATAAGGATCGCAAAAACCACACCTCCTTCGATGAAGTTAATTATTTTCTCCTCTTCGTTTGTATTGATGAAACCAAAAACTATCGCTAAACATCCTGCAATCATTAAAACGATAGACATGAAGTTGATAAATTGCTTTCCAAAAATCTTTAATCAAGAATCAGGTTTTTTATCATTTAATTCGTTGAAACCGTTTTTTTCTAATCTAATTTGTGCCTCAAGTGAACTTATTCCTTCTTTACTACTTTCCAACTCAACATAAATCTGTTCTATTGGTTTGGTAAACATATGTAAATTATAAAATAAAAGTCGTAAAAAAAATAGGAGAAAATAGGAAAAGAAAAGGTTCGAAAAATAGATGTATACAAGCATACATTTGGGAAAAGAAACAATAAAAAAATCGGCAGACTTTAAAATTTTAGGAAAATCCCAAAATTTTAAAGGGGAACATATAATTTAAGTATGGCACAATATTATCGTGGTCAGTATATTGATCAATTATTAAAGTTAAAAGATAAACACTATATTAAAGTATTAACCGGAATTAGAAGAAGCGGTAAATCTACGATTCTTTCTCAATTCCAAGAAAAGATTAAAACAGATTTGAATATAAAACCTGAACAAATTATCAAATATGATTTTAATGACCCTAATAATTTACAGCTCACCTATTTAGAAATTTACAACACGATTATTAAAAAGGCAGTTAAGAATAAAATGAATTATGTTTTTTTAGATGAAGTTCAAGAAATAAAAGAATGAGAACGTTGTGTTATTGGTCTTTATGAAAATAAAACAATAAACTTTGACATTTATCTAACAGGTTCCAATTCGAAAATGCTATCATCAGAACTTTCCACACTTTTAACTGGACGACATCGAGATATTTTTGTAATGCCTTTAACATTAAAAGAGTTTAGTGAAATAACGAAAGAAAAGGATATTAATAAAACATTTTTTAATTACTCATTAATAGGAGGTTTAGGTATCATAATTCCTAACATTGATAATATTCAAGAAGCGAAAAAAGATTTGTCAACAGTTTTAAATGACACAATTAACAAAGACTTCAAATATTGCCACAATAATACAAGAAATATTCTAATTGATAAGATTATCAAATATGCCCTATCAAATGCAGGCAAACCGATAAGTTCCACCAAAACCGCAATCCAAATTAATAAATCAGACGAAGAAAAAATATCTCACGTTTCGATTTCCAATTACTTACAATGATCGGTCGATGCTATGTTACTTTATCGAGTTAATTATTACAACATAAAAACCAAATCGATTTTAAAAACAACAGGCAAATATTATGCCGGGGATATTGGTGTATTAAATTCGGTTATTGGATACAAAGATAATAGCTTTGGTAATAAATTAGAAAACATTGTTTTTTTAAATTTACTTTCTCTTGGTTATGAAGTTTATACTGCTGAATTGTATCAAAAAAACAAAGATAACAAAGAAATTGATTTTGTCGTTTTTAAAGATAATGGGTTTAAATACATCCAAGTTACTCACACATTAACCGAACAAAATAAAAAAAGAGAAGTCGGTAATTTGTTATCGATAAAAGATGGATTTGATAAAATAATCCTTTTAATATCAGATGAAACAAAATATAAGGTTGATGGAATAAAACGAATCAATATTGTTAGATGATTAATGAATGAAGTTACAATATAAAATCACCAAATAAACATTGAAGATAAGAATAAATTAAAAAGATAAAACTGCCTTAATTCGAAATCACTAACTATAATTATGTGTGTGAAGAAAGATTCAACTTTTTCCAAGAATAAACTAATCCTAATTTCCGTTTTTTCTTCAATCGCTTTAGTTACAGCACTTTCTTTAACAACTTGATATTTAACTAAAAATATTAAGGCGGATATAAAGGTGTTTAATGTAAGTACTGATGGAAAAAGTCAATACAATGATACAAAAACCATAACCTTCGATTTAGATAAGCAAATTAATTTACAAAAGGAAGACATCGTTTTTTCTAAACAAAGTATCCAAACACGAACATTAGTCCAATTAGGAATAAAAAAATGAGAAATAAAGATTGAAGGAGAACGAGAAAATAATGAAGAAGTTTCTTTTCAAATCGCAAGAAAAGGAATAACATCTACAAAAAACAAAATCACTCTTTATAAAGAAGAAATAGTGGGAAAACAAGATTGCTCTAATTGAAGTGGATTTATAAAAGGAAGTTTAGTGTTTGCAAAAGATACAAAACCGGACGGTTCATCCTTTGTTAATATAGTGGGAAGAAATGGAGATTTTATCGCTGATAACTTGATAATTCCAAAATTCATAGAATGAGAAGGACAAGCTTTACCTTTATGTTCTATTAATGATAATATTTTTTCAAGCACAAGTATAAGCGGGGAATTAACATTGGGAGATAATATTGAAAAAGTCGGAAATTCTGCTTTTTATAGAAATAACAAATTATCAGGAAAAATAAAGATATCGCAAAAACTATCAGAAATTGGTGATTATGCTTTTTCACAATGTAATTTGGTAGGAGTTGAGATAGATGAACAAAATCCGAAGTATGGTTTTGCTTCCAATTTAGGTGGTGAATGTTATGTTGTTGTAGAAAAGAATGAGGAAGGAAAATTTATAAAAGATTTTGCAAGAATGGATATTGTTGTGGATTAGCTTTTGGAACATTAACCATCTCAGATAATGTGACATCTATTGGAGATTTTGCATTCGTTTCAACCTATCTTTCAAAAATTTCGCAAATTCCAAATAGTGTAACAAGTATTGGTGAATATGCTTTTTCGCATTGTATTTTCTTATCAAGTCCTTTATCTATCCCTGATTCTGTGACCTCTATCGGTAGAGATGCTTTTTCTAACAATGTTTCCATGCCTTTTTTAAAACTGCCGAGTAATCTAACAAAAATTGAACGTGGTTCTTTTTATAAATGCACTTCATTAAAATCAATAGAAATCCCAGATTCAGTAACATCTATCGAGAAGTCTGCCTTTTCTGGTAACGCATCTTTATCTTCTTTAAAAATAGGGAATAATCTGACAAATATTGCTGAAGATGCTTTTTCTAATTGTTCTTCCTTATCTGGTGCTTTAATAATTCCAGATTCCGTGGAAGAAATTGGTAAATCTGCTTTTTCTTATTGTCTTTCTTTATCTTCTTTAAAACTAGGTCAAAAAGTAAAAAATATTGGGTCGAATGCTTTTTCTAATTGTCTTTCTTTATCAGAAAAGTTAATAATCCCAGATTCAACAGAAGAAATAGGTGATTCTGCTTTTTCAAACTGTGAATCTTTTACTTCCTTAAAATTAGGCAAAGGTTTACAAAAAATAGGTACTGATGCCTTTAAAGAATGTAATTTTTGCAACATTGAAGTTAGTAGTGATAATGACTCAAATTTTGGAATCGCTACTAATGTAGGTGAAGATTGTTTTATTCTTGTCAAGAAAAAAGATAACAAATTCGAAAAAGATTACGGTGCGAATGATATTGTTGGCAAGTTGGCTTTCGGTCATTTACAAATCCAAGTCCCTCCAGATCCGCCTGGTGGAAAACTTACAATAGGACCGAGTGCTTTTCAAGATTGTTCGAAATTAACAGGTTCTTTAACTATTCCCGAAAACACAACCTTATTGAACCATTGTTTTAAAGGATGTAGCGGTTTATCAGGAACCTTAACTCTTAAAGATTGCGAAGAAATTCCTAATTTTGCCTTCGAAAACTGTTCTTCTATCTCTAATATTGAACTTCCCAATAATTTAAAGCGTGTTGGCGGTTCAGCATTCGCGGGGTGTAGTGGTCTAACTGGTTCTTTATTCATTCCTTCCACTGTAGAATGAATTAATGATGGTGCTTTTAATGGTTGTAATTTTTCAAAGATTGAAATATCCGCAGAAAACACCACATACGGTTTAGCTACTAATGTTGGTCCTAATTGTAGTGCTATCGTGAAAAAGTATGAAGGCAATTGTTTATTCGATTATGAAACTGATTTAGACGATGACCAAAAAAGATATGGTTTTCCAATATTCGGCCAATTAGAAATCCCGGCTGATACTAGAAAAATAGGAAATTATGTTTTTAAAGATTGTACCGGACTTAAAGGGAATATTATTATCCCAGATTTGGTAACTTCAATAGGAAAATATGCGTTTAATGGATGTACTTCTTTGAATGGGACAATAAAAATCGGAAGTTCTGTTCAAACTATTGATAAATATGCTTTTTCACAATGTAATAATATCAGAGGAAATCTTACAATCCCGCAATCTGTGACAAATATTGGCTTTCGGGCATTTCAATTATGTGAAAAAATAAGTTCAATAGATATATACTCCGACATTTTATCTTTTTTAGGAGAAAGTTTTGCAGCTATGGATCATAACACCCTGATAGATAAAATCGCATTCGTTAATATCACTAAAAACCAAAAAGATGCCTCTGAATGGAATTGGGAAGATAGGTGAGATAATAGAACTAGCGATAATGATAAATATGAGATAGTTTGAAAGGAATAAAAAAGATTATTTCTTATTCTTGCTAAATATTGCTTTTATTTTCTTAACTAAATCACCAAAATACATTCACACATATAAACTGGCAACAAAAATAATAATAACAGTGAAGAACCCTAAAATATCGGCATTTACTTCATTCTTATTACATAATGTTCAGAAAGGTTCGAATTTCTTATTGTATACTAATCAAGAATTTCCTGGAAAATCCGC
Organism: Mycoplasmataceae bacterium; assembly: GCA_031282725.1. Classification (GTDB taxonomy): domain Bacteria; phylum Bacillota_I; class Bacilli_A; order Mycoplasmatales; family Mycoplasmoidaceae; genus Malacoplasma_A. The sequence continues at coordinate 11,940 of JAITDD010000034.1, read as the reverse complement.
TATGCTTGTGACGATTGCTTCGATTAAAACAAAAAGATTAACCCCAATGATAAGAACAATACTTTGTCAGTCAACACCTTTTATAGTTTTTGGATTGATGAAAAAAACACAATAGAAGAAGACTAAACAGATGCCGATGTGATAAGTGTAACTGATAAATCCTCCATATTTAAACGGTCCATTTAATTGTTCTTCAAAATCATGAGTGGCCATTCCTACTGCGGTTGACGCCATTGAAAGGAACATCGAAACAAAAAGAAAATTTCAAATAACCTTATTAAAGGTACTTTTTAAAGGAGAAAATAAGAAAAGAGGAATAAAGAATAAGGGGATAGAACAAATGTGAATTGGGAAATAAGTATTGATATCTTGATCTTTTTTAAAAGCGTATACGAAATACTTTCACATCTCCAACCCTACTAAGACAAGTCAAAAAGATAAAAGAATAAAATATTGGGAAGTTGTAAGTTTATCGGTGTTTTTTTTTACACTAACAATTCCATCCTTACTAATTCTTTTCTTTTGAACCTGAACTGTAATAATTTTAGCTCCTAAAAAAATTAAGAAAGAAGCAACAACAAGCGAGAAATTAACAATTAAGTCAATCATTTTTACTAAATTATATTCTTACAAGAATAAAGGTAGACTGTTTGATTAATTGTAGACAACTATTTGAAACAATATTTCAACAAAAATTTCATGAACCTGTTGAAAAATTTTGCACACATTCGATACCTTAAAAAACACAAGTTGATGTAAAAATTTTGGGAATTTCCTAATATTTTTACATATAATGTAGTTATGCCAGAGTATTATCGAGAAAAATATGTTAAGCAGTTAGAGTCTGAAAAAAATTCTCATTTCATAAAAATATTAATTGGAATTAGAAGAAGTGGAAAATCAACCATTTTAAACCAGTATATTAACACATTTAAAAAAAACGAAAACATTATCCAATTCGATTTCAATGATTTAAAATTAAAAAAAATGAATTATGAAAAATTATACGATGAAATTTTGAAAGTCTCTAAAAGAAATGAAATTAATTATTTATTTTTAGATGAAATACAAGAAATTGATAAATGAGAAGAATGTGTTATTAGCTTGTTTGAAAATAAAATGTACAAATATGATATTTATATCACTGGTTCAAATTCGAAGTTATTATCAACCGAGTTATCAACATTACTAACGGGCCGACATTCTGATATTCGTGTAATGCCGTTAACATTTAAGGAATTTCACGAAATTAGTAACATGTCAAATGAAAATGATGAATTAAACAAATATATAGAAATAGGAGGGTTGGGAATAATTATCCCTTTTATTGAAAAACAAGAAAAAATAAGAAATATTTTAGTTAATGTGTTAAATGATACGATAGATAAGGATATTAAAAAAAGACACAAAATAAATAACAATAACATGATTAATAAATTAATGGAATATGTTTTAAACAATATCGGCAAAGACATTTCAACGACTCAATTAGAAAAATACTTTAAAAAAACAGAAAATAAACATTTTTCATATCGAACCATGGATAGTTATTTACAATGAATGTGCGATGCTATGTTACTTTACCGAGTTAATTACTTTAATGTAAAAACGAAAACGATATTGAAAACTACTGGAAAATATTATGCGGGCGATCTTGGATTGTTACATATGAACATTAGTAATGACCAATCTATTTTAGGATATCAAATTGAAAATGTTGTTCTTCTCCAATTAATTTCTGAAGGGTACAAAGTGTATACTGCTGAAATTTATCAAAAAAATAAAGAAAATAAAGGAATCGATTTTGTAGCAATAAAAGAAGGAAAAATTAAGTATATACAAGTAACATACGAGTTAAATGATAACAATATTAAACGAGAATGCGATAGTTTATTATTAACGAAGGATGCTTATGAAAAAATAATAATATTTGTTAATGCAAAAGCACATCCATTAAATAATGGTGTTAAGACAATAAATTTGGTTAATTGGCTTCTTAAAAAAACCGAATTATAACCTACAATATTTTTTTAGCAATATACTCTTCCAATTCTGCAGTTGTTTGAAAATCTTTTGTTAATATCGAATCAATTATTTTTCCTTTGTGCATTACATAAAGCTTATCAACAAGATACATTAATTCGTTGCAATCGTGGGAAATGAGACAAATAGTGATATCATTTTTTTCACAATATTGTTTAATGAACCTTTTAAATGAGTCTCTTGTGGTAATGTCCAACCCAGTAGATAATTCGTCAAGAAACACAAATTTAGGCTTGTGAATGAAACATAACATTACATTCAATCTTTGAGCTTGTCCTCCTGAAAGACTTGAAGCTTGTTTTTGTTTAAATGTGTCAACTTTAAAAACTTTCATCATTTCTTCCAATTCTTCTTCACTAACTTTTATATTGTAAGAACGTAAAATAAAATCTATCAATTGTTTCACACTAATATGTTGAGGAAAAAGTGAATCTTGAAACTGAACTCCTACCTCTTCTTTCTTTATATTGTAAACTATTTGACCTGAAGTGGGTTTGTTAATACCGATAATTGTTTCAATAACTGTTGTTTTCCCAGCACCATTACTTCCTATCAAACCAATATTCTGATTCTTGTATATGTCAAAACTGACATCATCTACTGCCACAATTTTACCATAGAATTTAACAGTTAAGTTTTTAACTTCGATTAATTTTTGGGAAGGGGTTAACGATTGTTTCATTTGAATTTAAAAAAGATGATAGGAAGAAAGACACTAATTCAAACATAAGGCAAGACATTATTCAGGATTTTATCAACTTTATCAAATAACTTCGCTTCCCCAGTATTCAATCCCGGAAGGACTATGGAATTGAAGATAGAGTAAGTTGAATTGATATTGTATCAAGAAGATCCGTTAAGGTTAAACATTTGCTCTCATGAAGGGTTTATTTGTCGAAGAGTATCCATAAAACTATTATCTTCAAAAAAAGCCCCATTATAAGATTCAATAGAAATAGAAACTACTGGTTTGAAAGGTGTAGCAACATACGAGAAAAACCAAAGAATATTATTATTTCTTACCACTACATTAGGAATTGCCAGTCCTGATAAAAGGATAGTAACCACCAAAAGCATCAATGAAATTGAATTAATAGTGGAAGGTTCTTTAAAAACAGATGCAATTGTTAAGCCTAAGATAATTGATAAAATAATAACAAGAAAGGTAGAATATAAAAACCCAACCCAGTCAATATGAGAAAGAACTTGAGAAAAAGAAGGAAGAGAAACGTTATCAAATCCTGGCAAATTAATGACTTGTCCGATATTGTAGTATTTAACAAAAAACAAGATTGATAAGGAAAAGGTGGTACAAAAAGAAATAATCATTAAAACGAAGAAGAAAAAGCAAAGAATTAATAATATCTTCATTGGTTTAATAGGGGTGGAAAAAATTCTTTTAAGGAGTGAACTTTTACGAAAATCAGCGATTGTGGCAGGAAGAATATTTAACCCGATAGCAATAATCCCCATTACAAAAGCTCCAGGAAAAGCGGAATTGTATCCTAAAGAAAATCCTAAGGTACAGACAAGGATTAAAGGAAAAATAAAGGCTAAAAAAGGACCTGACATACTTTTTCAGAAATGTTGATTTACGAGGATGAGTAAAGCAAAAAAGGTGGAATTAGATGTTTTTTTATTTATAGACATTAAATTAAAACCTTTGCTTTCATATAAACCTTATTGGATTCATAGAAGAAAGCGGGTGAAACTATTGATTTTACAAAATTATTTCCGCTGTTTTGCGCAACCATTGTTAAAGAATCGAAAACTTCTCCGACAACAGGCTCTTTTACTAAAATACCAACACTATCAAAGAATTCAACAAACATATCATTAATAGCTTGGTTTTTTTGTAAAATATCGTTAGTGTAAAGAAGGATGTAAAGGTTAATAAAATAATTTTCAATAATAAACTTAATATTTCCACTGCAAATGCTTAGATTTTGTTGTAAAACGTTATTCTTTCAATAGTTAATATCATTGTCGTACAAAATATATTCTCGGAAAAGCTTGGAAAAATCATTACTTTTAACAAAACTTCGGTCATTGCTTGTTTTTCAGAAGATATATAGATCACGAATCTTTTGGGAAAAATGAATGTCGGAAAAGTTAATGTATCCAGTATTAAAACTTCATAAGCATAAATTATTCATTTCTAATATTGAAACAAAATATTCAAAATTAAAAAGCTTTCAGCTCTTAAATAAATAAAGTTGTTTATCTTCGAAATAATTATTCCAGTACAAAACTGATTGAAAAAATTCATCAATCTTGCTGTTTAAAGGATATTTCAATATATCGAAAGTTGCAACAGGAGAACCGTGGTCACTTTTTGTATATTCATTTATTTCCTTTGTAATTTCTCTTACAGTATCCGCCAATTTACTTTCTCGAATATCATTGTGATTTTTTCCACTGTGGGGTAATGAAGTGTCGTTTTTAATGTCGATTCAGATTGTAGAAAATTCGTCATTCTTTAAGTTTGGATCGAAAAGAAAAGTGATTAACTTATTCTTAATAAAATCTGGTATATCAGAAGTCGCTAAATAAGCATTAATTTTCTTACTTTGATTTGCTAATTTTTCGATATTTATATCCATATTTATAACCATACTAAGATTATAATATTTCGTTAAAACACGGCACTTTTTAGGAAGAGTTTGGCATTTTTTAAAGGATAGAAAGAGTCAAAAGTTAACTTTTTGTTTTTTTCTGCTATATATATGTATAGGGTCTAACATTATGTCAAGCAAAAATTCAATCAATAAAATCAAAAAAAGCTAATAGGGAAGGAAGTGGAAATTACGATATTATGCATGAAAGGAAATAGAACTAGAATTAGAATTGATAATATAAGTGAAGTGCGTGAAGCATTAGGACTCCCTGACACTGAACAGATTAAATCTTTAAATGAACAAATAGCTGAAGCAAATAAGATATTAACTAATTTGTTAACACGAAAAGACGACAAGAAAAACAAAAAAGAAAACGTTGAAATAGTAGATAAAGATTAAACGTAAAAAAGTAAAACTAACCAATAAGTCTTAAACGAATAAGAAAGATGTTCCTTATTACGACACTTCAGCCATCCCATTAACTATCGCAATAGTGTATTCGTTCTTTATATCATTTTTCAACCCATTAACAATATCATTAAAAGCTTGACATGTTTTAGAATTGTTTGTATCTTCATAATAAAAGAAATCGTAGTGATAAGCAGGAGATGTTGAAGGGTATCCATAATGTTTATAAATCATATTCTTACTTGTCTTAACATAAGTGCCTAAATTAGGATTGACTTTTAATAAATCTTCATTTTTTTGATCTACATTACTTAAAAAAACATTATTTAAATTTGTTCCTGTAAAAGTATTGACTCCTTCGCCATTAGCAGAGAAAAATGTACATGTTGGACTACCACCAGCGGTTGCATTTTTAGTGTGGAAAATATTATTCTTAATCATCAAATTACTACTTCCATTTAAAGCGACAATAACAGAAGTTGCGGTATTTGTTTCAGAAGATATGAAATTATTGAATATTTCCCCTTCTGCAATATTACCTTTAAAAGCAAAAGCGGTTTCTTGATTACAGAAATTCTCGATAAGATTATGTTTGATAGAAAGTTTTTCACATTCTTCAACAATAACATTTTGCGACCCTACTCCATTATTCGTAATAATATTGTCGTGAATATTAAGATTTTTAACATTAGACGCATAAATAGTTGAATTCACATCGCCTTGTGTTGTTGATATTTGGGAAGCGTGTATTTCTACATTAGTTGCATGATCTAAAAATATTGCACTCTCACCAGTCCCTCCGTTATCGGCAATAGTAACACTAATATTATGAATTTTTACATTAGTAGTATATTGGGTGGTATCATTAGCTTTATTCGTCCCTACCATAATTCCCAAAGCTTGTCCACTGTTTCCGTTTATAAGCATCTTAGAATCTTTTTCTGCTGACAATTCAAAATTACTCCCCAAAGGTATAAAAATAGGTTTATTGATTAAATCTCCTTTAATAATAAATTTTCTTACCCCTTTATTAGCTTTGGATATGGTTTGCAAGTTTATCACATTTTCTTGATCTACTAGCTCTTTAAACTTTACATCCGTCCCATACATATATAAACCTAATGTTTCGGTAGGGGTATTACTATCAATAAACATACTCGCCTCCTCTTTATTACAGCTTGATAATGAAAAGGAAAAAGGAACTATTAATGTGGGAAGCAGAATTAAAGGCAACAATGATTTAAAACGAAATAACATGACAAAATTATAGAGATTATTTACAAAATTTATTAATTTTATTTTTATTAGATTCCGCTATTTCAAGCTGCATAAACATCTTTAAAGAAATTCATTAATAAAGGCAGAAGGTCTTTAAAATAGTTAGTTTCTTCAATATTTGAATATATATAGTGATTATGAATATATTTCAAATTTGCTATTTCACCGCCTTCTTCGAACAAAGAAATAATAGTTGAAAAAGTAGTAGAAGGGTTAATTGTTATTTTATTAACTTCTAACTTATATATTGTGTTTAAAAATTTACTAAAACCCCCGTCTAAATTTGTGTATGTGATGCTGTTTAATGGATTATTTTTATGAGCCTCATAAGCGCTATGCATAGTTTTTTTAATATCAGTAATTATCCCGATATTTGTGAACTTCAGTAATGAATAATAAAGATTTTTTCATTTATCTAACGAACCAACCTCAGATTTTAATGTCTCATTATCATTGAAACCGATTAATTGCGACAAGGTGGTTTCGTCTGTAATATTGATGTTTGCGATGTTTTTAAAAGCCGAAATAAGTTCATTGTAAGAACATGCATAATCTTTTATTTTTCGACCCGGATAATCTAAAGCTGGGTTAATGCTAAAATAAGTTGTTGCATCATTTTTTAAAAAAGAAAGAACATTATTTTTATAGAATTTAGTTTCAAGGATGTCATCAACTTTTATTACAACATTAAACAAATTCTTGGAAGATGATGTTTTATGAAATGTCTCACAAGCTCCACAAGCAGAATCAAAGAAATTATTAAAGGTAGAATCTTCATCAATACCAGTCAAGCCGTATTCATTTCCGACTTGAATCAGTTCGTTGGATAATTCATTATTTCCTAAATCTTTTATCTTAGTTTGAATACTTCATGGCTCTACTCCAGACTTAAATAATATCATGAGGCACGTTAAAAACATGAAATTTTCATAAACGGATAAAACGAATTTTAAGTACATAGAAGCGAAATTAATTAAATCCTGCGACAAAGAAATTTTTTCTCTAAATTCTTCATTTGTTAAATAACTAGTAAGAACAGATAAAGTTATTTCATTAGAAATATCTGATACTCCTGATATGCTTTTTCCATCGATTAAAGAATTAAATGCAGATGCAATATTACTTTGAGTTTCTGTTAAATCGATAATCTCGGATATTTTTTTCGCACTATATATTTCATAAAATTTAGGAGCGTTAGAAAAGATGTTGATTACAATTTCTTTTGAATTGATTTGAATAGTTTCTGCTTTCTTTTTTAGTTTTTCAACTTTATGATATAGTTTCTCTCATACAGGATCGTTTTCTTCGAAGTCATAAAAAGAAAAATAACTAATTTGAAAACCTAAAGTTATAAAATTAATTAATTCACCTAGTTCTATTTCCGTTCCCATTTCGTTATTTAAAAAATCGACTAAATCCTTAAAAGTCCCTTCTTCCTTTGTTTCGCCTAGTTTTTCAAGAAAAGAAGAGTCATCAGAATCAAATGCATAAAAAAGAATTCCGTTTACGTCTTTAAGTGAATTTATTAATTGGACAGCTTCTTTCTTTCCTATTTTCTCATCCTTATTCTTATTACAAGAGACAAGAGAATATGTAAGTGGAAGAATAATTAATCCTGTACAAAAAACATTAAATAAGAATTTAAAACGAAATAACATGACAAAATTATAGAGGTTACTTACAAAATTTATTAATTTTATTGATTAGGATTTCACGTACTAACCTTATTATTTTTTATAATGGTGCGGGTTATAGGACTCGAACCTATGACCAACCGATTATGAGTCGGGGGCTCTAACCAACTGAGCTAAACCCGCAATAGTGTTTATGCTATAAAAACATTATATTCTCTTTAAACAATAATTAATATATATAATTTCACTATACATATGAAGAAAGTAATTGAAGGCAAAATAAAAAGCGTTGAAGAATTAAAAAACGAAATTAATAGTGCTAAATCTATTGTTATTTTTGAATATTTAGGATTAACTGCCAAGAAAATATCAGATTTACGAAAAACTCTTCATAATGCGAATGCTAAAATGTATGTGTGCAAAAATAATATATTTAATCGTGCATTCAAAGATTCTAATAATCCCCAAATCACTAATCTAAAAGGACCTACTGCGGTTATTATTTCTAAAGGAGATGAAATTGTTGCGTTTAGAGAAATCAGCGAATTACTTAAAGAATTCAAATTTATTAATTTTAAAAGCGGAATTTTAGATGGTAGTGTTGTAGGAATTGATAAATTACAAACAATCGCTTCCTTACCTAATAAAAACGGATTACTTTCTATGCTTCTTTCTGTGTTAAAAGCAGGTATTACTAAGTTCGCTTTTGCCCTTAATGAGGTTAAAAGCACTAAAAACTAAAAAATATATATAATAATCTTATGGCTAAATTAACAAAAGAACAACTTATCGAAAGTTTAAAGGAAATGACTCTTCTAGAAGTTAACGATTGAATTAAGGCAATCGAAGAAACTTTTGGTGTAAGTGCCGCTGCTCCAGTTGCCGCTGCTGCTCCAGTTGCCGCTGCTGCTCCTACAGAAGTTAATGTAATTCTTGAAAGTGCTGGAGCTCAAAAAATTGCTGTAATTAAACTTTACCGTGAATTAACAAGTTTAGGATTAATTGAAGCTAAAAATGCTGTAGAAAAAGGAAATGTTGCTATTAAAGAAGGAATCAAACCTGAAGAAGCTAATGAATTAAAGAAAAAATTCGAAGAAATTGGAGCTAAAGTTGTCATTAAATAAAATCCAAACTCGTAATAAAGAACGAATTGAGAGTCTTATCATCAATATTCTTAATAATGTTGTTAAGTATAAAGCATACGATACTGATATAAAAAAATGCAGTTTTACTTACGTTGAACTTTCAAGTGACAAATCTTATTGTAAAATCTATGTTGACACCTTTAACAGAAGCGAAATCGATAAGCTTGTCAAAAAACTAAACAATTCCAAACCTGTTTTTAAAAAATATCTTGCTGCCGAATTGAATATGTGAAAAATTCCCCAAATCAATTTCGAAAAAGATAAAACCATTGACAAAGTTGCCAAAATCGATGAACTTTTTAAAAAAATTCATGAAGAACAAAAAAAGAATTAATATTTATTAATCCCTTGCTCCCTTATAATAATATGTGATGAACCTTATTGACAAAAAACTAAAAGATTATGCTAAACTAATTGTCCAAGTTGGAGTTAATGTAAAAAAAGATCAAGTTGTTGTTTTAAATTCTATTATCGAAGCCTTACCCCTTACTCGTCTTGTTGTAGAAGAGTGTTATAAAAAAGGTGCGAAAAAAGTTATTATTAATTGAAATGACGGTGTTATTACTAAACTTGACTATTTAAACCAAGACATACCCACTCTTACATCTATACCCCAATATGAAATTGAACGCATGAATACCCCTGTTGTAAAAGATGGAGCTTGTCGAATTAATATTGGCGGTAACTCCCCTGATCTTTTAAGTGGAGTAGATTCTAAAAAAGTTTCCGCTATTATCAAAGCTAACTCCACCGCCTTCAAAGAATTGCGAGATTGAACTATGGCAAGCAAATGTCAATGAACAATCGCTTATTACCCAACAAAAGCATGAGCGAAAATGGTTTTCCCTAGCCTTAAAGAAGAGGAAGGAGTTTCTAAATTAATGGATGCTATTTTAAAAACTGTGCGAATTGATGGGAAAAAAGACCCAATTCCTTTATGAAAAGAACATAATAAACAAACCTCCATTTGAGCGGAAAAACTTAACAAATTCAATTTTGACTATCTTGAGTTTAAAAACAAAGCAGGAACTGATGTAAAAATCCAACTTGTTAAAAATCATATCTGAGGAAGTGGAGAACATAAAAGTACTGACAAGAACATTCCTAATTTCACTGCTAACCTGCCAACAGAAGAAGTGTGAACTATGCCTGATATGAACGGAATTGAAGGACATGTTGTGGCTACCAAACCTTTATCCTATTCAGGAAACATTATTGACAAATTCTGATTCGACTTTAAAGATGGAACCGTTGTTAAATATGATGCCAAAAAGGGAAAGAAAATGTTAGATGAAATCTTTAAAATAGAAGGAGCTAAAAAATGTGGTGAAATCGCCCTAGTTCCTAAAACTAGTCCTATAAACAAAAGCAACATTCTCTTCTTCGCCACCTTATTTGATGAAAATGCCGCTTGTCACATTGCCTTAGGTGCTTCCTACCCTTCCAATCTTAAAAACGGTGTAAATATGTCCAAAGAAGAATTATTAAAAAATAACAGTAATGTCTCATCCGTCCACATTGATTTTATGTTCGGAAGTGATGATATGAATGTTGTTGGATATAAAAAAGGGCAAAAACCCGTTAACATTATGAAAAACGGCTTATTAGTAATTTAAGTTAACAAAAGAAGTAAAGGCAAAAGGTTATGATTTACATTAAATCAACAGAAGATATCAAATTAATAAAAGAAGCCTGCGAGATATGAAAAAAAGTCAAACAGAGATTAATTTTAGAAACAAAGATAGGAATGTCCACAGAAGAGTTAGATAATATCGCTTTTTCAGAAATGCAAAAATATGGTGCCTCCGCTTCCTTCTTGGGATACGGTGATTTCCCAAAACATATTTGTATTAGTGTTAATGACGAACTTATTCACGGCATCCCTTCTAATAAACGAATCATTAAAGATAAAGATATGATTACTTTTGATATTGGTGTCACATACAAGAACCATATCTGTGACTCTGCTTTCACTCTAATTATGGGACAGAATAAAGAAGCTGAACGAATTAATAATGCTACATGAGAATGTCTATACAAAACCATTGATATCGTCAAACCAGGAGCTAGTGTCGGAGATTTAGGAAATATGACAGAATCTGTAGCTAAAAAGAATGGGTATGAAGTTGTTAAGGATTTCACCGGACATGGATGCGGTAACTTTTTACACGAAGACCCAATGATACCTAATTATGGGAAAAAGAATGAAGGAATAAAACTTAAAAAAGGAATGGTTATTTGTATTGAACCGATGCTTTTAACAGGGAGCGATAAATACAATACTGATAAAAAAAACGGTTGGACAATTACCTCAACGAATCATAAACTAACATGTCATAATGAACACATGATTCTTGTAACAGAAGATGGATATGAAATTTTAACACAAACTGATTAAGATATTCTTCTTCAGAAATTGTTACAATTTTTCACCGGATCTATTCCTGTATAAAATTTTTGGGTATCAAGAGGAAGGTCGAATTTTAAAAGTAAAACGTCGCTATCTTTGTTTACAGGAACGTTATTTGTAATATCCCCTCCAGATACAGAGTAATTAAAAGGTCCACACTCTTTAAACTGAACACCATATTTATCTTTATTTGTTTCTCTAAGCACAAAACTCGCATCAGTGTGATAATATTTGACATTAGTGGTAGTGGTACCGGTGAAACCTGAGGCTCGAATATATTGATAAGGGAAAGTTCAATTATCATTACTGACAGCATTAAAACTTTTAAAAGGCATATTGTATATATATCCGATTTGGCCGTTAGAAGTAACGGAATAGGTTTTGTCACTAGCGAATTGTTTATA
>JAITDD010000004.1 GCA_031282725.1 Mycoplasmataceae bacterium | reverse complement strand
CGAATACAATGAAGTAGAATGTCAAATCTTTAAACCTCAAAAAAATGAAATTGACGAACAATTTGAACAAGAATTATATAATTTGCTTACAAGTACTCCCTCGAATTAGGGACACTCTGATTGGCTCTAAAATAAATAAAATTAATCGTAAAAAAGGACAAAGTTTTTGGTTGATATTTCGTTAACTAGGTTTTTTAATTTTGTCTTCTGTTTTTGGTGTCATATTTTCGGAAGAAGCAGAATCTTGTTTTCCAAATTCGAACAGAAAAGATAGATATTAACAATTGCATCATTTTCATAAAAATTGTATTTGTTTTGTTTTATGTATTCGAAAGCTATTGGATTTTTTAATGTACTTTTTAATTCATCTACCAATTCAGAATTTTTTTCAAAGAAGAGAATATTGTTTTCTATCCACTCTTTCGATAATGAAGACATATTAATATCATTTATCACGATCGAATCAGAATTAACGTTAAAAAGGAATGAATTAATATTTTTTTTATTTTCAAGGAGAAAGTTGTTTGTTATTTTTTTATCATTAATTTTAATTGTGATAATTTTCTCGTTTAAAAAACTTTCTCCGTATCGGACATTTCCCAAGTTAATCATATTCATATATATTTCGACAAACTTTTTGTATGTGAAATATTGAGAAAAGAAGGAAGAAAAGGTTGGGCAATTAAATCAATAGATATTAAAGATGGATAAAAATATAAGAATGTCGATTAAATCCTTGGAATAAAGGAAAAAGGTGATAAATAAAACGCTAGCCATAATCAAGAATTTGTAAAAGATTGATAAAAAAATATTGAATTGTGTGTGAAAGTCGTTTCTTTGTTTATTGTAAGAAAAATAGTTAACTCAATTAGATTTAAAATCGGAAGCTATTTTGTGATATTTATAAATATTTCTGTTTGAAGAAATATATTTGGCAATATCGTTTCCATTTTCAAAAGAATTAACGGAGCATGAAAGCATTTTGTATTGAATTTTACTGTCGAATTTATATTTAAAAAACTCAACAATAAGGAATGTTGCTAACGAAATAAATCCTAATAAAACATAAAAAACATTAAGAAAAGAGAAAATAACCAAAATAGTTAAATTACTTATACAAACAGCGACGAAATTGATTATTGTTAATGAATTGAAACTTGCAATCGATTTGATAATATCGTTCACGATACAGTAATATTTTTTATCAACCTTATTGAAAAAATCGCTATCTTTATTTGTGTTGTTTAAAATTTCGTTCGATAGTGATAAGCAATTTTTCTTCGTTTGTTCGAAAATAATAATTTGACATAAATATTTAATTAACTGTTCTATAAAAAAAATGAATAAAAAGAAAATACATATCCATATTGAAGTAGTTAATGAATTATCCAATCTCATGTTAATAAAGTACTTTGTTAGATATAAAGAACCAATAATTGAAAAAAGAAGTAGCGCCGCTTGAAGGAAAATATTAATAGCGATATATCTGGCATTAATGTGTTTAAAAAGTTTGATTTTGTTATCTTTAATATCGAAGTCGTTTTGATTCTTTTTGATAAAGATGATAATTCCTGAAAAGAATTTTAAAAACTCTGGGATGGTCGTGTTGTATTTTCCTCTTGATGAATCTATTACGATAACTCGATTTCTTTCTTTCTTAAAAATTACAAAATGGTTTTGACTATTTTCGCATAAAGCCACCGCTCAGTTTTTCTGCTCTAAATTTTCAAACTCATCATTGGTTAAGCTATAGCTATCACAACTCATTCCGTACTTTCCGCACAATACCTCAAAATCGTATATCGACATTCCAAATTGGCACATTTTCGCGTTCTGCAACAATTCTTGTTTAATATCCTTCTTATAAAAGTGATTAAAGAACGAATTTATTACGCATATGGCGCACTCATTAGTGTTGTTTTGTTGGGTATACTCCATACATATATATAGTGCCAAAAAAACAAAAAGTTAACTTTTTAATATAAAATAGGTATGCAATCGAATCGAAAAAACATAATTCTTATATGTAGCGAGTGTAATTCAAGAAACTATCATTATGAGAAAAAAAGAACTGACACGAAGAAAATGGAATTAAATAAATATTGTCCAATTTGCAAAAAGAAAACATTACATATTGAAACAAAATAGTTGTACTTTTTTTAAAAGAAATGAAGTTTTAAAATTCGAAAAGACTACATCTATTCATTCTGCAAAAATATGGTTAAGTCCTAAACTTCTAGATCCAGATTATTCTGAGTTGAAAGTGCTTTTTTTGAAACCATTAAAAGAGGGAAAAGTTAACTTTTTGTTTTTTGACGCTATATATATATGTATGGTTAAAAATAAAAAACCCGAAAAATCAACAAGAAAATTAGTACCTTTTGGCAAGCCGCTTGAGGCACAAATTGTGAAAAAAACAGGAAATGTTGTGGTTATAATTATTAATAAAGAGTTAAACCCAGAAATGTTTGAAACAGGTAATGATAAAAAATTCGATTCATTTCTTAAAATGTATTTAGAAGATAAGAAACAAAGAGA
>JAITDD010000047.1 GCA_031282725.1 Mycoplasmataceae bacterium | reverse complement strand
AAATCTCAAGCGACAGCAAGTGAAAAACAAGTTCTGTTGCAGCCGAAAAACTCGAAGTTTTTAAAAAATTAGGGTTCGAAACCTTAACTCCTACCTAACTTTTAGGAGAGATGTGATATATGTATTTACTATTTCATTCATATACTCACTATTATCTTTAATATTTGAAGCTTTTACAAACCATGCACTAAGTTGAATAGTAGATCCTTTTTCTTTCGCTGTTATTGTTCTATATTCTGTTAATATTCTCTATAAACAACAATACAAAACATTTGAAGCGCCTGAACAAAATGTATATGCGGATAAATCGCAAGAAATCGAAAAATGACATAAGCTTTTTGAATCTGGAATTATTTCACAACATGATTATTCAAAGAAGAAAAACGAAATGCTAGGATAAAAAATTACCTTTTGATATTTCTTCTCAAACAAGTAAAACGAATTAAAAACATCTAACAGTTTAGAAAAATAACTCATCAATTTTATTCCAATTCCAAAATTTTTCCATTTTAGCAAAATTTGGGAATATAATTAAAAAGATATGAATGAAATAATAAGGAAATATTATTTAGAAGAATTATTTAGATGAAAAGATAAAAGGTTTATTAAAATATTAACTGGGATCAGAAGGTGCGGAAAATCAACAATCTTAAAACAATTTCAAAAAGAATTAATAAACAAACATTCCATTGCACAAAAACAAATTTTCAATTATGATTTCAATGATAAAAAACTCGCCTCATCCCACACTTGATTAACTCTACTTGATGAGATATTAAAAAACTCTTCATATGAAACGATTAATTATGTGTTTTTAGACGAAATACAAGAAATTAAAGAATGAGAAAAATGTTTGATTACTTTATTCGAAAATAAGAATAAAACTTTCGATATATACATCACAGGTTCTAACGCTAATCTTTTATCTTCAGAATTTTCTACTTTTCTCACTGGAAGACACAAAGACATAATGGTTTATCCAATAGAATATAGTGAACTTTTATCTTTTTTTAATTTTGAAAAATATGATTTATTAGATAAATATTTAACTTACGGCGGGCTCGGAATTAGTATTCCTTATTATGAAAGCAATAAAGAATTGAAAAGAATATTGGTTGATATTTTTAATGATACTATCGAACGAGATATCAAAAAAAGATACAATGCAAAATCAAATATTCATATTGATAAAGTCATAAATTTTGCCTATTCTACTATTGGTGGGATAATTTCTACGACTAACCTTGAAAAATTTTTAAAGAACGATAAGAAATATTCTCTAACAACAAAAACAATAGAAAAATATCTAAAATGGATTTGCAATTCTCAATTATTATTTAAAGTCAACTATTTCGATGTAAAAGGTAAAAGAGTTTTGAAAACAAGCGGGAAATATTATGCCGGAGATTTAGGTTTATTAAGTTGCAAAATAGGGTTTTCAAGTAGTATTAATGAAGGGTTTAGAATGGAAAATGCGGTATATCTCCATTTGTTAAATTGCGGATATGAAGTATATACTTTTAAGAATAAAAACGGGCACGAAATAGATTTTTTAACAATAGATGGCGAAAATAATTTTTCTTTTATTCAAGTTACTTCTTTATTAAGCGACGAAAATTATGAAAGAGAATCTCGAAGTTTGTTGGAATTAAAAAATGCTTGACCGAAAAAAATTATTTACAGAACTATGAATTGTTCTATTAGAAGTGATGGAATTGAGAAAATAAGTATCGTTGATTTTTTAAAAGGAACTAATTAAATTCTAGAAAAAAAATATGATTATCTAGTGGATTCAAAAAGAACTACTAGATTACTCGGTATTTGGTGCCTTGTTTGCTTATTTTCTGCATCAGTTTGTTGTATTGCAGATATTTTACTCGCCTTTTTAACATGACCTTCGAATCATGGAGATAGTGTTGTTACTATGATTTGTGTCCTTTTATTATTGCTTTTTTCATATTGTTTAGCTTCTCTTCTAGAATCAAGTTTCAAAAATTTAAGCCAAATAATTTTTATTCTATTCTTTTCGGACTTTCATTATCAATGATTTTTGTTTTTATTGTTTTTTACCTTAACACAATTTTTTGTAAAGACCACGTTGTTTTTGTTTCAATTATTGACTATTTCATTCTTTTCTCTTTATATGCTGCAAATATAGTAATTTATTTTTTTAGTGTATTTCGCGATCATGAAATTAAAGCTGAATATGATACCGTTTCTCAAAAAACAAACTATAATGATTCAGTAATACAAATTGAGAAGTGACATAAACTTATGGAATCAGGAGTTATTTCACAACAAGATTATCTAAAAAAGAAGAGCGAAATATTAGAAAAATAACGAGGGTTTTTTGCCAATTTAACATTTGGATAACTATAAGTCCACTTTACGAATGTCGCCTTCTATTTTTTCTATTAATAATATTGATTTTCTTAAAAGTAGGAAAATAAGTCAGAGGGAAATTTTCGTAGTCAACTAGCTTTTTCTCCTACATATAATAATCATATGTCGGAAATAATAAGAAACGATTATATCGATGAGTTAAAAAAATGGAAATATGATCATTTTATTAAAGTCATAACTGGAGTTAGACGAAGCGGCAAATCGACAATTTTACAACAATACATAAAAACTCTCGAACATTTAAATATAGAATCCAAATGAATTCAGTATTATGATTTCAATGTTTTAGATCCAAATGATTTCAATTGAAAAAGTTTAAAAGATAAAATAATACAAAACTCTGATGAAACTAAAATTAATTACATTTTTTTAGATGAAGTTCAAGATATTCCTGATTTTGAAAAATGTGTTATCAGTCTTTTCGAAAATAAAGAAATAAAATTCGATATTTACATAACAGGTTCTAATTCTAAAATGTTTTCTAAGGCCTTAGCTACATTATTTACCGGAAGAAGTATCGAAATTAGAGTTTATCCTTTATCATTCAAGGAATACTACGAATATCACGAATCAATAAATACAAAATTAAAGACAACCGAAATTTTTTCAAAGTATATGAAATACGGTGGTTTGCCGGTATTATTGGGAGTTGTTAATAACGATGATAAAATGGAAAAGGTATTACAAAAGGTTTTCGATGACAGTGTTCAAGTAGATATCGAACAAAGACATATGATAAGGACTGAATTCTTTTACAAAATCGCAGAATATATTTTCTTGCAAGTTGGACAACCAATTTCAGTTAATAATATCGCTAACTTTCTAAAATCCAACAATAATTCTAAAACTAACTTCAAAACTATTATGAGATATATCGAATGAATGGAAGAAGCTATTTTGTTATATAAGTGTAATTTCATGGTAACAAAAACAAAAAACGTCTTACAAACCAGTGGTAAATTTTATGCATGCGATACAGGAATTAGAAATAGTGAATGCAAATGGCAAATTCAAAATAGAGGTTATCTTTTAGAAAACATTATTTATCTCCAATTGTTAAGAAAAGGTTATAAAGTTTTTAGTGGGAAAATGTGAAATAACAAGGAAATCGATTTTATTGCTTCGAAAAAAAATATAGAGCTATACATTCAAGTAACGGAAAAGATTGATTGAGACAAAAATTCAAACAATTACAAACGAGAAATAGGAAATCTTGAAAGCATTAGAAATAGTCATTTGAAAGTTGTTTTTTCTTTATTTGATGAAAGTTCTATAACTTCTAACGGGATTAGAATAGTTAATGTTGTTGAATGATTGATGGAGAAAATACCTTTGATGGAAAAAATAGAGTAAAATTTAACAATAACTACTCCAAGTTTATTAGCATAATTTAAACCACAAAATACCCTATTTTATAATCTTTTCATGAATAATAAGATAAAAATATTTTCCATTCCGATTCTTTCTTTAACTTTATTTTCTCCTCTAATATCTTGTTCAAATTCGTACGAAGTTCCAGGAGTTGAAACTAAACAAATCGGAGGCAATTATCCTGTTTATCAAACTAATTTTTTCCGAGAAGATTATTTTGATGATATTTTAGAAAGAAAAGGTTTTTCAAGAGACAAAGAATTTGCCGATTGAATGAATAGTAAATTTTTTAATAACGAAAAAGCAGTGACTGTTCCTATGGATAAAATGACAGGTTGTTTAAGTTTTAATTTCATAAATCAGAATGGAAAACATATGTATGGAAGAAACTTTGATATTGGGGAAAATACTCCAGCTGTTGCTACATTTACCAAAACACCAAATGGATACAAATATTATTCTACATCGACTTACAGCTTTTTTACTAATCAGAAAAACCCTAACAATTCTTTAATTAAAAAACTATGTGCTACCGCTTCTTATGTCCCTTTGGATGGGATGAATGAAAAAGGTTTGTGCGTTTCAATGAATAATGTTTCTTATTATCGTAATACATTCGATGGTTACACAAATCAAGAAATAGAAGGAAGAGTTAATATGACATGTTCTTTGCTTTTTAAATATATTTTACAAACTTGTGAAAACGTTCAGGAAGCGATTAATTTAATTAACACTATTAATATTCATGATGACTTACAAAGTTCTTCCATGTCTATGCATTTTCAAATCGTTGACAGAACTGGAAGCAGTGTTATTGTTGAATTCGATCATACTCACAATAGTGAAACCAAATTAGTTTTTCCAAGAACCGGCGAGAATTTTCAAATTAACGAGAATTTTACCCAATGAAATGCAGATTGGGCAAATGTTGAATCAAATAATGATTATCAACGTTATAACATGATACACGGTTGACTAAAACCTAGTAACGGTGTTTTGAATGATTCCTTTGCTATGGAGAGATTAAAAATATTAGGAATATTTTTCGATAAAAGTTGATGTCTATTATTTAACTTAGATGATTTAGAGTTAGAATTAGTCTGGTATGATTCCATTTCGAAGCCGCATAGTTTCAAATTTGATTTTAATATTTTTAATTAAAAATTCTAGAAAGATACAAAAATGGGTAAATGCCCAAAATTGTATTTTTAAAGAGGAGGTACTGGCATCAAATATGATTAATAATTTAAAAAATGATGATAAATAAATTTCAAAAAATAAGGCAATAGCGATACAAAAATAGGTAAATGCCCAAAATTGTATATAATATCAATAAATATGAGCGAGTATTACCGAAAAAAATATGTCGATGAATTGTTACTTTTAAAGGATAAAAAATACATCAAGGTTTTAACCGGAATTAGAAGAAGTGGCAAATCAACAATTTTAAAACAATTTAAAAATAAAATATCTGATGATTTTCAAATTGAAGAAAGTCGAATCTTTGAATACAATTTCAATAAACCGAAATTTGAAAAATATACATATATGCAACTTTATAACGAAATCATTGAAAAAGCAGACAAAGACGAAATCAACTATGTATTTCTTGACGAAATACAAGAAATAAAAGAGTGAGAAAAATGTGTTATTGGTTTGTATGAAGAAGATAAAATTCGCTTCGATATCTATATCACCGGCTCTAATTCAAAAATGCTTTCTAGTGAATTATCAACACTACTTACAGGAAGACATCGTGATATACATGTAATGCCTTTATCTTTTAAAGAATTTAATGAAATTACAAAAGAAAAAAATTTCATCAAAGATTTTTATAAATATGCCGAGTTGGGAGGGTTAGGAATTATTATTCAAAATATAAACGAACCAAATGAAGCGAAAAAAGATTTAGCAATGGTTTTAAAAGATACAATTAAAAAAGATGTAAGAAAAAAACACCACAATTCAAGTAGCATTTTAATCGATAAAACTATTAAGTATGCATTATCAAATATTGGTATATCAATTAGTTCTCATAAAATAGCCGACAAAATAAACAAATCCGAAAATAAAAAAATATCTCATTTACCCTTTTTTAATTATTTAAAATGAGGATGCGATGCGATGATTCTATATCGTATTGATTACTACAACAATAAAACAAACACAATATTAACAACCTCCGGAAAATATTATGCAGGAGATCTAGGATTATTAAATTCGGTGGTAGGATACTCTGAAAACACATTAGGATATAAACTTGAAAATATCGTTTTACTTCAACTTATTTCGTTAGGGTGAGATGTTTACACTTTAAAAATGTATCAAAAAAAGAAGGATGATAAAGAAGTTGATTTTGTGATACGAAAGGGAAGTGTTATAAAATACATTCAGGTAACACACACATTAACTGATAAAAATAAAGGAAGAGAAGTAGGAAATTTGATAAGTATAAAAGACGGACACGAAAAGATAATTATTTTAATAAGTGACGAATCATCCTATTCAAACGACGGAATCAGACGAATCGATTTAATTAGATGATTAAACGAAGAAATAGTGATATAAAATCGTCCAAAAAATCAAAAAATTTCACAAGCAAAAATATAATTATTTTACTATGATAAGCGAAAAATACAACGAAAACAAGAAATATAAAAAGATCTTAATCATTGGTGATACTCATGGAAGTTTAGATGAATTTTTATCTATCAAAGAACTCGAAAAACCTGACTTAGTAATACACACAGGAGATTTTAATGACAAAACAGGAAATGGTGTCGTTTTAACACAAGAAGAAGCGAAAGAATATTTTGATATTTTTGTCAAAGGAAACCACTATATCGCCGAGAAAACTATGAAAGATTTTAAAACAAAGGAAGAATATGAAAACTTTTTTGACAAGAAAGAAAAAGCAAACCCTCACTTCTTCTTTGACGAATTAATGAATGATAACGAGATTTTTTGATTAAATGGAAAAAGCTTTTTATTGATGCACTCTTATTACTTTGCGAAGGATGCGATTACAAATTATAAAAACTATGATTGAGATCTAGATGCTGACATTATTGATATTTTAAAAAAACGATGATTTAACAAAACAAGAGCAATTACAAGAGGGGATAAAAAAATCGATTACATTATTACTGGTCACACTCACTGTCCAGCAATAACAAAAAGAAACCGTGAAGATAAAGATTCGTGTATTATCAATCCCGGAAGTCCTGTACATTACAGTTTTTTTATGAATAAAGGAACCTATGCTATTGGAGTTTGAACCAATGGAACAAAGAATGACAAACGAGATAAACCAAGATGATTATTCGAAATAAAAACCTTTGCAAAAAAGTCTAAGAAAAGCAAATAAGACTTTCTTTCTTAAAACGAAAACAATCTATGTTCTTTTTAATTTTAGAGCGATTTTGTTTAAAACATTAAATTCGATAGTTTCATCATTTTGGTACCATTTAAGATTATGCAGATATTGAATGAAATAGGAAAATCATCCGACAATTTGTGTGGCAATAATATAGGTTAAAACGCATAATAATGGCTGATTGTTAATCGGGATTATTTGATAAATACAATATCATTCCCCGTCAGGATTGTATCAGTCATAATCAACCATTCCGGCGCAGTGACGGGGAACATGCAATAGATTGGTTATTAAAATAACGTAAGGAAGGTACAGAAAGACTCAAACAAAACTAGAAAACTACGCATGGGATTTTTTAACATTTCCAGATAAAAGAAGCAAAACAGAGAAAAGAAAAAGCAAAAAATGCATCATTCAAAACATACGATCATCAGCAATCCCAACAAATATAAAATCGAATATTGAACATTTTAATTCTCTTCCTCCTTGCATAGTAGGATCAAAAGTTACGATTAATGTACCCATACCTGCAGCTAAAAATCATGGGGCTAACGCTGTTGCTAATTTACGTTCTTTAAAATCGATAATGATAAGGATAGGACACAATAAAGAGAACATAGTACAAATATCAAGAACAAAAGCATTAGACATTCAGTCGCTATCTGGGTTGTAATTGGCAGAGTTAGTAAAATTTCGCTGATCAATAAACCAATATCACATAAATCGTCCAAGAACAATGTATGTTAAATAAAAAATACCTAAGCCTAGTCAGACTCATTTATTTTTTAATATCTTTTTTAACCCAAAAGGATAAATGAAAAATAAGGAAAAAACTAGCAGGAATGCCGTAGCATCAATTACATATAAAGCTACATCATTCATTTTTGAATATTATATTTTTCTAATATAAAAGGATAAACTAGACTATCAAAAATTATAATTTATGAAATGATAGTTTTAAAAAACGCATTGATTAATAAAAAAAAAACTAATATCATAATCGATAAAGGAATTATTAAAAAAATAGGTGATAAGAAAAAAATAGAAAAGAATAGCTTAGTTATCGATTTAAAAAATAAACTAGTTCTTCCAGGGTTAGTCGATACTCATTTACATACATTAGCACTTTGTAAAGGAAACTGTACTACTTTAGAATTAGAAACTAATGAAGACGAAGAATCAATTAAAGAGAAAATAAAAAAACATCTTCACGATAACGACGAGAAATGGATTATTGTGCAAAAATACTGTGGAGATATAAATGGAACTAATTTCTTAACAAAAAGTTTTTTAGATGAAATTAAAACAGACAAAAATATTATTCTAGTGCGAGAATGTGGGCATATAGGAGTTATCAATTCTAACACGATAAAAGAACTTGATTTAAAAGAAAACGAATACATCAATCTAGACACCGGGGTTGCGAAAGATAATGGGCTATGACAAATTATTTACAATGATAAAATATTTTCCCAATTAAAAGAGCAATATCGCGAAATTTTGAATAAATATGTTGAAGCCGGGCTGACATCAGTTGCTACTAATGATTTCGGTTTTGGAGTAAGCAATGATTTGTTATTTGATACAATGATTCAATTAGAGAAAGAAAAACAATTACCTTTAAATATGTATCATCAAGTTAAGGTTAATAGTTTAAAGGATGCAAAAGAAAGTTTAAAATATTTTAAGAAAAAAACCGGAATGGTTAGATTCTTATCCTATAAAATTATTTCAGATGGTTCTTTGGGTGCTTCTACCGCTTCAATGATAGAACCTTATTTAAATCAAGGAGATAATTGTGGACAAATGTTAATAATGAAAGAAGAGATTATAAAGATAGTTAATTTTGCTAATAAACACAATATAAAAGTGGCAATACATGTTATTGGGGATAATTCTTTAAAAACGGTTCTTCGAGCTTTTAAAGAGGCAAAAAAAACAAAAGTAAAAAACCAATTAATTCACTGCTCTTTACTTTATAAAGGTGCGGCCAAATTAATTAAAAAGCTTAAGTTACAAGTTTCCTACCAACCTTATTTTGTTAATTCTGACATCAATTTTATTAAAGAAAGATTAGACGGAAAAAGGTTAGAATATTGACAAAACTGTGCTACATTAATTAAAAATAAAATATTAGTTTGCGGAAGTAGTGATTCGCCAGTGTGCGACTTTAATCCTTTCACTGGAATTGAAGCTTCTTGTAATCGTTCAGTTTTCAAAGAACAAAATATTTCCCTTAAACAAGCAATAAAAATGTATAGCGAAAATGCTGCAAAGTTCCTTTTAAACGACAAAATAGGAAAAATAAAGAAAGGAATGAATGCCGACTTAATAGTTTTAGACAAAGATATTTATCGAATAAAAAAAGACGAAATTAAAACAATAAAACCTTTATTAGTAATCGTTAATGGGAAGATAGTTTACAACAATCTAGGTTTATTGAAATAGATTAAATCTTTCCACAATCTACAAAAAGGTTTTTAGCTATCTTTTTGTTTATTATTTTCCCATTAAAAGTGATCATACCAGAATTTATTAGATTATTGAATTTGATGTCATCTAATGTTTCATTATCGAAGTTATTGAGTAAGGAAGAAATAGATGTTGAATTTATTTTTGCATATTCTTTCGGATAAAATGAACAAATATTTTTTAATGTTAAACAAGGTTTTCCATAATTGTAAGTAAAAGGTTTTTTTATTGTATCGTACTTTTTACTAGTTTCTGCGCCAAATCCTTGTTCAGCTGATAAATCGATATACACAGAATTTTGCGGCATAGATTGAACCATGTCTGTGGTAATTCGTAAATGAGCAGAATCAGAAAAGCTTGTGGTTGTATTAACAAGAACATTTGTTTTTTTTATTTTTTCGAAAATTATGTCAAACTCATTATTAACGATTTCAAGATTGTTTAAGTATGGTTTTATTTTTTCGTTATTAATTAAAAAGTTGGAGAATGTTTTATTTGATTCTAATAAACAAACCTTCCCGCCTGATTTTAAGATTTCGGAAATTAAGAAGTAGGACGAAAAGGAATAGTTTAAAATTGAAAAATATAAGGATTTGTCATATTCAGTATTAAGATCAAAATGGCTAGTTTTATCTTTCTGAGTTTGTTTTTGTAAACAAGTTCCGATTGAAAGAGCAAATCTAGCTTTTATTTTTGCAACAGCTTGTAGATACTTTGAATTGTTTTCATCGACATATCCCAACCCTAATGTAGTAACATCTTTTTTTAACAATTGGAGCAACATTTTCCTATTACCACTAAAATTTTCATTAGTCAAAAGAACTGTTTGAGGAAGTTTAAATTGTTTTATTATTTTTCCAGAAAGCTTTTCATCGAAACAAACAATAATATCAATTTTTTCTATTTCTGATAGTTTTTTAAATATTTTTGCATTATTTTTAGAATATTCGCCGTCGTTTATTTGTAAACTTTTTCCGATATTGGTTTGAATATAAACTTGATGATTGATATTTTTAACATCTTCAGGAAGAATTGAAACACAATAATCACACTTTAAAAAAACAACATTCATCTTTATTTCTGTAAAAAATAATTAATAAGAAAATAAGCTCCGACTCCAAAGCCACAAGCTAGTAATGAAATGAGCAAAACAATAATTATTTCTTTATAACCTTTTTCTTTTACCTTAACATTTTTATAATCATTAGGGTTTGGGATATCAGAAAAATCGATAGACTTGATTTCACCAATACGTTTTTCGTTAGCTTCGCTCATTAGCTTTTAGATTTAACATTCATAATTTTTTTGTTTTTATAATAACCGCAATGAGAACAAACTGTATGAGGTTTAATTTGTTGACCACATTTGCTACATGCTACAGTAATACCAGCTTCAAGAGCATGGTGACTTCGACGCATTCCTTTTCGGCTTTTACTTACTCGACGTTGTTGAACAATCATATTAATATTATAAATAACTAATTAAAGATGTATAAAATCATAAAAATAATGTTATAATATTATTAAATCATGAAAAAAAAAATTCATCCAAAAACTTCTGTCACTAAATTTGTTTGTTCTACTTGCCATAAAGAATACGAAATCGAATCAACAAACAATAAAGATATCGTTAATATTGACGTTTGTGCTAACTGTCACCCTGCCTTTATTGGAGATAATATTGAAACCAGAGTTAAAGGTAGAGCTGAAAAATTATCAAGCAAGTTTAAAAAATAATGGAAAAATATTCTGGCGTTGTTAACACTAGTGGACAAATTATTGTTAAAAAGCAATCTTCTGTTTTAAGCAAATCGCTCCTTGTTGCTGGAATTGCGTTTGGATTAATGTTTTTATTTAGTTTCCTACTTTTCTGAGTTTTAGATAAGACTATTGGTTCTAACCCTCAATCTAATGTTATCGATCTTTTGTACATAGTTTCAATAGTTAGTATTATTGCAGTAATGATTATGTCAATTTATGTTTCTTTTAGAATGGCGAAAGTTAAATTAGGTACCATAATCGCCATGATTTCTCTTTATGCTATCGCCAATGGTATTATGTTTGGGATCTTATTTTATGCAATTCAACATACCGATGGTATGGATTCATCAATCAACATGCAAGATTTCTTATATTGCTTCTTAATTACTGGAGCAGTATTTGCTATTTGCGGTGGGGTAGGTTCAATTCTTTCTACTAGATTCACTCTTTCCTTAGGTAAGTTCTTAATGATTGCCACCTTTTCTTTATTAGGTTTCTTATTAATTTTTGGATTGATTAGTGTATTTGCTTTTCATCACAATTTTGATACATTACACACTGTTATCTTAGGGGTTTGGGGTTTATTAATGATTGGCTACATTATGTTTGATTTCAGTGTTATTAGAAAATCTCAATCTTTTATGGACTTGGTTGACGATGATATGCAAATTAAATATGTTTTCCTTTTCGGTTTTACTTTATTAATTGATTTAATTAACATGCTTTGAATCATTATTAGAATTTATGCTTCTTTAAAAAGATAGTTGTTCTTTTCTCTTCTAAGATTTTAAACTTTCGTCATTTTTCCACTTTTTTAGAACTGCATAATCGTATATATCATTATCGTTTCAAATGCTTAAAAGGAGTAGAAAGTTAACTTTTTGTTTTTTTGTCGCTATATATATGTAGACATCTCAGAAAATGGCATCAAATAATCCAATCTCAAACGAAATCAAAAACTTAATAGGGAAGGAGTTAGAATTAACTATAATTGATAAGAAAGGGAATAAAGTAA
>JAITDD010000046.1 GCA_031282725.1 Mycoplasmataceae bacterium | reverse complement strand
AAATCTCAAGCGACAGCAAGTGAAAAACAAGTTCTGTTGCAGCCGAAAAACTCGAAGTTTTTAAAAAATTAGGGTTCGAAACCTTAACTCCTACCTAACTTTTAGGAGAGATGTGATATTTACTTTTTCTTTTATTGTTATACCTTTCTCAATCTCTCCATAAAAACTTCACTAATTATCTTTAGCGACTCAGTTTAAACCTAGCCCTTTTGTTACTGCAAAATCTCTCGCTTCTTGATTAGTTCAAACAGAAGAAGTTGAATCGACTTTAGGATTATCTGTATCTTTTCAACTAGTAAAAATTCCTTCACCTCAATCAGGTTCTTCATCAAAACCTGAAAATGTTAATGAAGTGAAATTTTCACAATCGAAGAATGCCATATCTTCTATTGTTACGATATTTTTTGGGATTGTTAGATTTCCTGTTAAATTTTTGCAACCTCAAAAAGCACCGTCACGTATAGTTTTAATTTTATTTCCTAATGTTAAAGTTCCATCTAAGCCTATACAAAGCGCAAATGCATTACTTCCAATTGTTTCGACACTTTCAGGAATGATAAGATCGCCTTTTAATCCTAAACAGTTTCAAAAAGCAAGTAATCCAATGTTTTTAACTTTCTCCCCTAATATTATTTTTCCATTTAAATTCTGGCATAATCGGAAGGCTTGTTCTCCAATTTCTGTTACATTATTTCCGATTGTTAAGTCTCCTGTTATATTTCAATTATTAGAAAAAGCATTTTCCTTAATTTTTGTTACCGGAATAATTTTATCACCATTATTAATAAAATCAGGAATAACAAGGTTTTCTGCTTCAATAGTACCTGAATCTTCAACAATGACAATATCTTCACCTTCACTAGATTCTTCGACTGAACGAGTCAAAATTCCATTCACAACTCCTTCTCATCCTACTCCATTAAAACTTTCAACACTCCTTAAACCAAATTGTTTTTCTGCCTTTATTCCTTCTTCATCATTAATTGTTAATTTGTATGTTTTGAAATCGCCATCTTTTTCCGATATATATTCATTTTCAATTTTTCCGGAAATAGTTCAGTTTACTTTGTCGAAAATTATTCCATTGGGTAACGTTGGAGAAAAAGAAAAAGTAGGATTTAGGATATAAGAACCATCATCATATGTTGCTGAAAAAGTTAAAGGCACCATTTCTTTTCCAGTGATTAAGTCGATATTATCAATGTTTGATATTTTGATTTGTTTTCGTTTTTCATCAACACATTTTCTCAATATTAATGTTAGAATCACACATGCTCCAATAATAAAAATAGCAGTCGTTGTAATTTGAATGATTCTCTTATTTTTCTTGTTCATGAGAATATGAATCTATTCTTTTGATTTTTAAAAAAGTGGAATTTAACGATGCCACGATGTAATTATAGCAACGAATAAAAATGACGATTAAATGATTTTGTGATTTTGGTTATAGTATTTCATAATTTTATTTTTTGCATCATTTTCATATTGTTTAACTTTATCTTTTGTTGTTTTTAATAAAGCGGCGATTTTATCATAAGATAGTTCCCCTTCTTCGATAGTTTTTTCTAAATTTTTCTTAGTATATTTAAACTTAGCTCCACCTTCGCTTATAAGGTTTAATTTTTCTTCAAACTCAGGGAAATAGGTTCCGGTACGTAAAGAAAGGACTACTCATTCTCAATTGTCAGTAATAATAACATTGAAGATATCTAAAATTCTTTCCTTCTTCTTTTCTTGAATATAAACATCTTCTGAACTATTTCCTTCTTCTTTAACAAAATCTACTACAGAACTTTCATCATCTGTTCTTAATGGTCCATCCAAAGAAATCGGAGCAGTAGTAATAGTTTTGTATTGAATAATTTCGCTAGGTTTGTAATTGGCAGCGATAGCAAGTTCGTCAATAGTAGGTTTTCGTCCAAATTCATTAGTCATTTTTTCTTCAAGAATACGTAATTGATTAATTCTGTCTGTAATGTGGATAGGAGTACGGATCATTTTACCATATTCCATAATACATTGAGTTACTCTTTGTCTAATTCACCAAGTTGCATAAGTACCTAATTTGGCATTTAAAGCAGGTTGGAATTTATTAATTGAGAATAATAATCCACCATATCCTGTTTGAATTAGATCGTTAAGTTCAACTCCTTTGTTCATATGTTTTTTTGCAACTGAAACAACTAGACGAAGATTTGAAGTAACTAGTTTATCTTTCGCTTTTTTACGAACTAAAGGATCTGGATCGGTTTGAAAAATTTTAACATATTTATTTTCTTCAGCTGGGGAAAGGATTTTACTCTTTGATACAGTACCCATTAAAGTATTTTTTAAGATATCGTTAATTTTTTTTGATATTTTATCGCTTCCACTATCGATAGTTTTTTCGTTCAATTCTAGTCCTAGTGCAGAACCAGTTGAATCAGAACCTATTAGATTAAGATTGTTGTTATCGATAAGGTTAGATATTAATTGGATATCTTCCTCGGATAAATCGCCTAGCTTATTGTATTCTTTAATGATGAAAGGAATTTTAACAGCAGAGTTTCCATCACTACTAACATTTGATTTTTTAATAATTTTCGTATTAAATATGTTTTCGATTAACTCTTCTCTTGTTTTCTCCACTACTTGAGCTTTGGCTTTAGGCTTAGCTTGTTTAACAACTACATTTTTTTCCTTTTTTTCGGTTTTTTTAATCTTTTTTTTCTCCACTAACTAAAACAATATATACTATTGTTATATAAAAAAAAATAAAATACAGCATAAAATGATAAAAAAGCATGTTAAAAAAGGAGAAAAATTCATTTTTCAAGGGTTCGTCAATGTAAACTCAAAAATATAATTCGCTTATAAAGTTTTTAAAATATCACCTTTTTTAATTCCGTTATTCATTTTACCACAAACTTCTTTTCTATTAACTTCTTGTGCAAATAAGGATGATGGGACATATAAAATGACCTTATCGAAATACGTTAGAGAATGAAAAAATATCACTGAAGCCGATTTTAGACTCAATGCATTCGCATGTTTAACTCTTTCTGACACTGCACGAATTTTAAACGAGACGGAAGATTGACAAATAAATTCAAATTCTATCGCAAGAATGTTGCATTGAATCAATGATACTTCTGGCTTCGCTATTGAGTTTAATTTTACAAACATAATTAAAGTTTTTTTGAAATGTTTTCTTTTAGCGGCAGAATGACTGAAAATCCTTTATCTGCCAATGATGAAAAATGCTATACTTTATTTCAATTAACGCAAAATATGTTTACAAAATTATTTAATAGCAATTATAAAGCTAGTAAAGAACTTTGTTTGATTTTTATAGATTATTTTTTACGAATTGCTGAAAATGTTAATATTAGTGTTTGTGATTTAAAAGATTGTGCTAGATTTCTCAATGATGACGGCATTTTAGAAAAATGGTCCAAAGTGCCAATAAATTAATCGGAAGCAATATATTTTCTTCTCTAACTTATTCTGAAGTTTTCTTTTCTTATGATTTTGTAAATGTCACAGTTGCGGAAAATGTTGCTAGTGAATGACTCAATCTTTCTTATATTTTATTAAAACTTACAAATCACTATGTTGAAGCTAATCCTAAAATAAACGCAGTATTAAATATACTCAATTATTTTTGACATGATAGATTTAATTTTTCCCATTCTTATAAACTCAACAAATATTCTTCTAGTTCAGAATTTGTAAAATGTTACAATGAAATTTTACTGAATGATAAAATTAATAATGAAAATACTTTTGATGAAATATGTTATCAATGTACAGTATTAAATCCTAACGCTAAACTTTTCAATGCTCCAATTTTACCGAAAGAAAAATGAGAAAAATTGAACAAAACGACCTTCGCTCTCGAAGATGATATTGAATTCCACAATTATTATTAATCCCGTCCTTATACTTATCACTTTACCCCTAAAAAACACCAATCCATCGCTATTTTTTCGTTATTTCTTACCCCAACTTAATAATATAATTATTACATGGGTTTGGAAACTATTATAGTTAACGACGAGAACACTTATGATGTGTTGATAATCGGAGCAGGACCCGCTGGGTTAACATCGGCATTATACACATCAAGAGCGGGATATAAAACTGGATTTATAGAACGTTCTTCTCCAGGCGGCAAAATAGTTAATTTAAAAAACATCACCAATTTTCCAGGTTCTGATAATATAAACGGACAAACTCTTGCTAATAATCTTTTTGAACAAGCTAAAAGTTTTGGTGCTAAATATTTGTATGGAGATGTTTCTATTATTACTAAAAAACTTGGTTATTATTCTGTAACAACAAAAGAAAACGAATTATGATTAGCAAAAGTTATCATTGTAGCCACAGGAACCGAAAATGTTAAATTAAAATGCCCTGGTTCTGATGAATACAATAATATGGGAATTAGCTATTGTGTTTTATGTGATGGATATTTAGCTAAGGATAAAAAAGTGGTTGTTATCGGAAATAATAAAGAAGCGATTTCCTCTTCGATGTATTTATCAACAATTGCAAAACAAACAACATTACTTTATTTAGATAAAATCCCTCAAGAAACAAAATTAAACAATATCAAACTTTATGAAAATGTTAGAATCGAAAGTGTTATCGGATCTTCTTTTCAATTAAACGCTGTTAATATCTTCTCTAATGACGGAGTTTTGAAAATAGATTGCGACTTCATTTTCGTTAATTTGGGAACCCAACCAGCAGTTAGCTTCTTATCCGAGTTTAAAGAAGTTATTGGAAATAGTGGTACAATTGATACCGATGAAAAGAAACAAACCAAAATCCCGGGAATATATGCGATAGGAGATGTTTCTAAAACTGATAATCGCCAAATTATTACAGCTTGCAATGATGGTGCTATTGCCGGGATAAATGCTGTTGAATATTTAAACTCACTTGACAAATAATGGCTGAGCAAAAAACGATCTCTTTAAACGATAACACATATATCACAAAAATCGAACAAGATTTATTATCTATTCTTTTGTGCAATAAAACAGTTTTCAGTGAATATTTTGACGAAATAAAGGCAGATGATTTTTATGAACCTATCCATAAACAAATCTTTTCAGCAATGTCTAAAATCAAAGAAGATGGTAAAACTGTTGATTTAACAATTCTTTCTGAATACTTTTCTCAGCATGTTGATGCTCAATTTAATGAATGAAAAAATACTTTGTTAGTTCTTGATGCTAATTATTCGGGAAATGATGTTATCGCTGACTATATTGATGTAATTAAGTGTGCTTCTATTAAAAGACAAATAGATCAATTATGCAATAAAATAACAACAAACGAATGGCCTTTCACAGAATTCGACCAAAATCTTACCAAGTTCTATTCTGAGTTTAATGAAATTATCTGGAATAACAATCGAAAATATAACGATCTAATTTCTCCAAATGAAGCAATCAATCAATTAGAAAAAATGCGAAACCGTAATAGCGATAAAATCTGTAATGTAGTTCCTATTGGAATAAAAACGGTTGATGATATGCTTCATGAAGGAGGAATGAATAAAGGTGGTGTTTATGTGTTAGCTGCCCCTCCTGGAACTGGAAAAACCGCTTTTGCTTTAAATGTGATTCAACACGAATCTGAACTTTTACTTTCCGAAGACTATACAAATAGAAAAACACCAATAATTTTACTTTTTTCTCTAGAAATGACAGTAATCGAATTAGCTCAGAGAATGATTTCTTTGATCGCGAATAAGCCTTTTAAAGATTTAGATTCGTCAAATAATGAGTTTGATAAACAAAGATTTAATACGGCAAAAAAGATCTTTTCTAGCTATCCTTTAAAAATATTTCCTGGACAAGATATTAATGTTATGGAAGTTAGAAAAAATATTAATATAATATCGAAGTCAAATGATCTCAAATTAGTTATAATCGATCATTTGCACATTATGTCGGGGACTAGTCCTAAACAAAACGAATACGAGAAAATTAGTGAAATTACTAATATGATCAGACAAATTGCGAAAGATTACAATATTCCTATTCTTTTATTATGTCAGCTTGATAAAAGTGCAACAAAAACAGGAACTACCGAACAGATCACTATGGCTAATTTAAGAGGTAGTGGAACGATTGCTCAAGATGCTAACTCAATCTTCATATTGCAAGAAAAGAATAAACAAAGTGATGAGAACAAAACGGAATCAAGATTTATTACCTTTAAAATTGAAAAACAACGTGCCGGAAAAAAAGGAAGTGTCCAATTACATTTCTATGGGCCTACTTATAAATTCACCCAAATCCAGGAAAAAACAAATTAATAAAAGGTTGTTGATTAGTACCAACTAACTATTTTATTTTGATTACATTTAGAACGAGATAGTCGATTCCTAAGAAAAGGAAGGAAAGAAAGAGGATGATAACAGAAACCACTATAAGGTTAATAAAAACTGTCTTTTTACTAGCTCAATGGATTCGTCCAAATTCTTTTCCTAAACCGAATATAAACTTTTTACTTTTAAAATTAAATTTATCTTCAGGATTTTTTACTTTTTTTGGTCTTTTAAACTTTTTGTAACTTTTATCTCCGGGAGCAATTTTTATTGTATCAGATTTAATCTCTTCTTTAATTTGTTCAATTGAGTTTAATGAATTAGTGTCCATTTACAAATATATTATAATATAGTTATGCTGGCTATTATTACTGTTGGAGGAAAACAATACATGGTTAATGAAGGTTCTTTAATTTATGTTGAAAAAATTGAAAAAGAAGAAGGCGAAGAAGTTGTTATTAAAGATGTTTTAATGATTGATAATGAATTCGGAACTCCTTTATTAAAAAATGCTAGTGTTAAATGTATTGTAAAAAAACAAGGTAAACAAAAAAAATTACACATTATTCACCACTCTCCTCAAAAACACCACACTAAGACTATGGGACACCGTCAACCTTATACTCAATTAGAAGTTAAATCAATTTCTAAATAATTTTATTTAGTTATTAATAATCTAAAAACTTACATCTTTTCTTTATTTCTTTAGCGAAAAAAGCCCTTATCAATTTAATGAATCATAATATGCTTTTACTAAATTAATCATCGTCGTTCATTTTGCAGTTTTATCTTCACAAGAAACAAAATAAACATTACTAGCAACCTTTTCAGTAAGATTTTGATAAGTCGTTCAATCTTGTATAGTTTCGCTAGATTCAATACCACTAAAAGAATTTCATCCTTCCTTTAAAGCATTGTACTTGTCCGGATTTGTTAAACTATCTAATTGCTCATTTTTATGAGTCTGATATCCTTCTTTGTTTTTAATCGAGTTTACTTTGTCAATGAATTCTTGTTTAGCGTTTTCGTTCTTTTCTTTTAAATCATTCATTAATGCAATAATTTCATCTTGCAGTTTTTTATACGATTCTGAGGAAGCGGATGCATTCTTAATTTTATCGCCAGGGTTTTCAAAGTCTGCAAAATCGGTAATAATAACTTCTAATTTAGTGCTTGTTGTGATTGAAACAGCAGTAGAGAAAACATCATTATAAGCAGTAACGAAATTACTTATAAAAGGAGCGGAATCAGGATCGATTCATCCACTAGAATGGTTAAAAATATCGTATCCATTAAGGAATAATAGAAGCTTTGCACCCACATTCTCTAATACCGAAACACTAAAATCGTATAAACTTAAAAGGATATTGTTTAATTTAGTTTCATTTTCTTGATTTACTTGTAATGTATATACTACACCTCCCTCACCGATTAATGCGATTAAAGAAGAAAGTGAGGAAGCACTACTGAAGCCGGAATCAACAGCATGAATGGAATTTATAAAATTATTGAATATCGTTTCAGAAATGTGAAAGTATTTCTTTAAATTTGTAAATGATTCAGTATTATTGTAAGTCGGGATTACGTTATCAGCGATTCCAAGATAATACAAAATAAAGCACGATTGAAACAATTCGGCTAAAACAAGCGGTTTGATTTCAGGAGTTACTATTGTATCAATTTTTGTTTTAAAATTATTTACTAGTTCATTTAGCTCTGTTCATTTTTCTCCGCTTACATTAGAATTGAATAGTTCACCGCCTTCTTTTGCTAAACTAACAAGATCAAAAAGTTTTTTATCAAAAGCAAAATCTGAAATATTAAACCCTTCTTCACTTTTTATGTAGTTTACCAATTTTGTGGTTGTATTAGAAGGATCTGTTAAATCATTATCTTCATTTAAAAGTTCAGCAATTTGTTCAAAAGAATCATTATGCATCCAAACATATTCTGGAAGTTTGCCTAATGACAAAATATTTTGTAATGTTTTTTGTTTTTGAGTTAATGGAATTTTTTTGTTGCAAGAAGAAAGAATTAATGGGGTTGTAAGAATCGGAAGGAAAACTAATGGAGACAAAAGTAGATTAATTCGTTTTGTGTTCATAGATATGATTATAAGCAAAAATTCTATATTTCTATAAATATTATTCTGAACCAAAATAAAAGTGAAAACAAGAAACTAAAATATTGGCTTATGTGGTTCTTTAAGACATAATCCTTCATATTTGTTTTGCCTTAAATATTCATAAGCTAAGATAGCAACACAATTAGAAAGGTTTAAACTACGAACATTATCGCTTGAAGGGATTCTTATTGTGTTTTCTTTATTTTTGATTAAGATATCTTTATTTATCCCCACAGATTCTTTTCCAAATATTACGTACACCTCTTCTTTCGTTTTCATATTAGCTTCATCAGGATTTTTTATACCATAACGAGTGATGTAATAAAATCGATTTTTTTCACTATTGTTTTTTTCTAAGAAATCATCAAAGGAATCGTATTCGATATATTTTAAATCTTTTCAATAATCGCATCCACTGCGAGAGAGCTGTTTATTCTTATTGATGTCAAAAAAGAATCCATAAGGTTTAATTAAGTGTAAGGTTGTATTAAAACCGACGCAAGATCTAGCAATATTACCAACATTTTGCGGTATCTCCGGTTCGATTAAAACAATATTAAGCATCTTAGATTAAGGCAAAATACTTCAATAATTATTACAATTTCCTAAATAGATAGAAGAAAGAATCATAGCGATTAAAAAAACCACGAAAACAATAGCAAAGAAGAACACATAGAATAAATGGAACGATAAACCTCTGGCAACATTATTAATTCCAACCATTCAAGTTATTAACAAAACGAAAAGAGGAACAATTGGCATAATAGCGAAGATGTAAGAAATAATTTCTCCGGCCTTTCCACAAATAACTAAAGTAAAAAAGTTTCCATTATTAATAGTGTTTGTTGCGTGTAAGAAATGGTGGTCATAATAAATAAATAAAGCGCCAGAACCAGCAAAGATTATTGTTAATAATAAATATCCCAATCAAATTAATAAGAAAGATTTATTATTTGATAGTTTTTTCTCGAATTGATTTTTAAATTTTCCAAAGAAGTTATCGGCATATACTTTATCTTTACTAAACTTTTCAAAATTAATTTTAACATTTCTTTTTTCTTCTTCAACAATTTCTTCAACTTCTTTTACCTCCTCGTATCCAAACTTGGTTTCTCCGAAAGTTCCTAAATTATTGTTAATGTTAGAATCACTTTTGGTAATAACTTTCTTTGGATCTTTTAGAACTTCTTCTTCAGATATGTTTAAATCCTCGTTTTTTTCGCTCATATAATAAATTATATATATGAATTATTTTATAAAAAAATATTTCACATTTGATAAAAAATTTTTCTTAAATAAAATAATTCCTTGTCTTTGTGCTTTTTTTCTTGTAATTTCTGTTAGTTTGATTATAAGTGTTATTGTTCAAAATGATGCCATCTATGCTACATTAGACAAAAATTCTGACTCATTCATTCATATTAAACGAGAAATTAATCAAGGAGTTGCATTTAGTATGTTGGATTCTTCCCCGATTTTTGCAAGTGTTATTCAATTTATTTCTTCTTTAATTTTTCTTTTTTTAATTTTTTTTGTTATTAAAAATCCAGTTTGTTGCTTCTTTTTGGCGGCAGTAAGTTTTGGTGGTTTTTTCAATTTCTTTGATAGATTTGCTTTAAAAACTATTGATGGAATAAAAACAACCGGGGTTTTGGATTATCTTCAATTTTCATTCTGGCAACCAGTTTTTAATATTCCAGACATGTGTGTTGTAGGTGGTTCTATTTGTTTTATTATTTCTTTTATCATAGTTTTTATTATCGATGCCTCTTCATATACTCAGATTGATAAAAAGAAAGAAATTAATCTATTTATCGATACTTGTTTTGAAAATTTAAATATAGGTGTATTTCAAGAAGATTTCTTTAATATTAAAATATGTGTACCCACACACAATAATTTAACTGACATTAGTATAGATTACATCAAAAATATGTTAGAAAAAATTAGCGTTAATATTAAACAAATAAATAATATATATTTAACAATAGGCCCCGGAAGTTTCACCGGATGTCGGATTGGATGTATATTTGCGAAAGTATTAAAAACAATAAATCCCGATTTAAAAATATATACTGTTGATTCTTTAAGATTACAAAAAAATAATAATTCTTTATCTATTATTGATGCAAAAGGAAAAAAGTTTTACACCGCCTTGTATATTAATAATGAATTAAAACAACCAATTGGTATAAAAACAATGGATGAGATTTCTTCGATTGCTAAAGAATTAAATATTCCTATTTACAAGAACTACGAAAATGTTGATATATTCGCTAATTTTTTCTTAAATAAATCTGATTTTTCTCTCACAAATTTGCCTTTTGACCCTTTATATATAAAAAATCCGATATAATAAAATAAAATAATGAATTCTAAATTTTTAAAATTTTTAGTTAACGCTAAAACATCTATTTCTGAAAGCTTCGTCAGATTCTCTAAACTTTTTAGATTTAATTCTAATATATTACTTCACACTAAATCTTTATATGTTGTTGTCGCTTTATTTTTCTTTGTAAATGTATTTTTCTCTTACATCTGACCTTTGGTTTTCTATTCTAACTTTGCTATGTACTTCCAAAGTGTTAATTTCACAGAAGTTTCTGTAACAGTTTTATTTTTTAGTTTCGCAATAGCGTCTTCTTATATTTCTATTCTTTGTTGTGATAAAAAATTTACTATTTTTCTTCTTTCTAAACCTTTTTCTAAAAAAGAACTAATCTGAAATAAATTCTTTACTTGCTTTGTTTTTTCTTTAGCTTCTTGTTTTTTATTCTTTACTGTTATTCTTGCTGAACAAATTCATTTCTCTATTAAAGGTCAAAACGGAACCATTTTCAATAATAATGATACATATATCCACCCATTACCTTTTATCATTTCACTTATAGGAATTATCATTTTCTCTTCTATGTTCGGTTCTAATTGGAGCTATTTTGTTAACAATGGTATTGTTATCCTTTTAAACATTGGTATCTTTTTTATTTACTATTTCGTTTTCATCTTCTTCTTCCCTTTTGAAATGAACAACAACTTAGTTAAAAAGAATCTTGAATGATATTCTAATTATGGTATGTTATTATGAACTTTTATTTCAGCTGTTTTCTCTTATTTCCTATGTTTCTTAGTTTTAAAGAATAAGACAAAATAGTATGATTAAAATAAAAAACCTAAATTTCCAAATAAACAAAAATAAAATGCTTTTAAGCGATATTAACCTTGATATTGCAAAGAACAGCAAATGTGCTTTAATCGGTGCTAATGGTGCTGGTAAATCTACATTAATCAACTGTTTATTAAACATAAACGAAGTATATAGTGGAAATATAGAAATCAATGATATTAATGCGAAAAAACCAAAAACTCATGCTTTCTTAAGTTTCTTCCCTTCCGAATCATTAAATCTTCACATTAATGCTCGTTCTTTCTTAATTAACTGTTTCTTATTAGATATAAACAGTAAAGAAAAAGCTTATGCAAGAATTGAATACCTAACAACTTTTTTCAAAATCAATCCAATAATCTTTTCAAAAAATATCAGCAAATTATCAAGTGGTGAAAAACAAATCATTAAATTATTCTATACTTTCTTAGTACCAAAACCAATTATCATTCTTGATGAACCAACAAACTATCTTGATTTTAAAATGAAAGCTTCTTTCTTTAAATTAATCAAAACACCAGAATTTGCAAATACAACCTTTTTAATTTCTTCTCATGAAATTCTTGAATTAAAAAATAATACTGACTCAGTTATCTACCTTCAAAATGGAAAAATCGAGTTCTCAGGTGATTGAAAGGATTTTAACTTCGAAAAAATTCAAGACGAGTTTTAATTCATAATACTCCATGTTACAAAAAAAAAAAAAAAAACAAATAGGTAGCATTATTTTTTTATCAACCCTGCTTCCTTCAATCTTTTGTGGCTTTCCTTCTTTAACCTCTTGTTCTGTATCTACCGTCATGATACAACCTAACAATTCTGATTTTCTAATAGAACCTAACACGCCCATCAAGTTTTGATGTGATTTTTTAGGAATTAACCCTTCCTCATTTAAATGAAGAATTGAAGCTGGAAATTATTACAATCCTGAATTTTTAGATCTAACTGATAAAACCGAAGAAATTGTGGGAAATTCGATTAAGGTGACAATAAAATTCGCCAATGATATTCTTCAAAAAATCGGGGATAAACTAGCTTATTTCGATTTTTCTGTTGTTTTTTACAATGATGATAATTCCATAGTGAAAAGAACGGAAACTATTCACTGCTATCGAAATCTAAAATCTCCTTACTTAGTTGATAACTTTTCCACTTCTTTAAATGAAAAAATAGAACTAGATTCTCAATATTTCTATAAACCAGAAGAACATCAAACTAACCCTAATCCTAATCCTTTCGATGCGATGGATTTTCTTGATGCTGATGGTCCTGATGCAAATGGCGATTACAAATTCGAGGATTTTCGTAGAATAAAACAAATATTTCACTCTGATTTAAATCTCTTTGTTTTTCTATTTGTAAACAATTATTCCAGGCTTGATTTTGATGAAGCTGGCGAGTTTGATATTCAGATTACTTCTTTAACAACCAAAATTAATTACATGTACGATATTATTAATAAAAACTTTATCTATCTTTCTTTATCGATTGATTTCACTGGACAACTTGAATATCCACCAATGCCTTTTGTTAAGATGAAAGGACATGCAGATTTTTTATTGCACGACTATGAAATTTTTGGAGTTACTCAATTAAAGAATGCAACACATCATTTAATGGATGATAAAAGATTAATGAACGGTAATTTTTTATCAATCGTCCCTTATGGTATTGAATCTTTTTATGCTTTCAATTACGATGTAGATGTTCCAATCGCTAAACCCTTTATTAAAGATCCTTTAAGCGCTTCAAGTCTTTTCTTTATGAATGGACCTGGAGTTTTAGCGATATCACACGATCATGGTAATGCAGGGTTATATCTTCCTTGTTACAATCTTGACGGAAAAGAGTATGCTGACGAATATTTGTCTCGAGCCCATTTAACAGAACAAGATTCAAATAGAATAGAAAAGAAATTGTTACTAAAAACAATCACTCCTTATTCGTTGGACTCTTTATGAAATAACGACCCTTTCGTTTTTAATTTAAAAAATCCTGTTGCTGGGAAAAAATATGAATGTATGGAACTTTTCAATGGTATTCCCCAAAAACAAGAATTCTTCGATCTAGTCAGTCCTTTAGAAAATGATTGTTGAAAAAAAATCACAATAATTAAAAAGACTGGTGCAACTTCAATTGAACTTCCTTATTGAAAATACCTTGGACGAATTTATTTCGATTACACTAATCCTAATCAAAGAGTAATTAAAATAAATCTAAACCCTTGTTTTATTTGAAAAGGAGAATATGAATTTTGACGTTAATTTTATCTTGAAAAACCCGAGTAATATATAATTATTAATGATATGACTATTGACACTTTAAGAAGCAAAAGATTTAAATCAAATCTAGTATATAACTTTATTTTCTTATTCTTCTGTATTTACATGCTAATAATTTGTGTTTTATCTTCTGGAATATTTTCCTCTGCTTCTTTAACAATCGGAACATGATTTATCATCTCTGTTTTTTCTACCTTTGGTTCTTTAATCTTTCTTTTTACAAACGGATTTGATTCTTTTAGAAGCAAAGATCCTTTCTCCTTATTAGTATTTATTTCTTTATTATTTATCTGTGCTATCGAATTTCTTTTCGTTATCCACGATATTGTTGGAATGGCTGAAAATAAAAATGTTATGGAAATAATTCCAGTATATGACGATATCCTTTTCGCTTTACAAACTATTGTTTTCGCTGTTGTTGTTTTATTGGTAGTTATTCAATCTTACTTAACAAAAGTATGTGTGAAAAACTATAGCGAAACAAACAAACACCACGAACTACAAAATTAATTATGATTTCAACATTATCCACGGCGGCATCTTACATCTCAACTACCCTAGCAGATGCAGGAAGTGGTGACATGGGTGCTTATATCGGTGCTGGTATTTGTATGCTTGGTGCTATGGGTTGTGGAATCGGAGAAGGTATAGCTGCTTCTAAAGCTTGTGAAGCTGTCGGAAGAAACCCTGAAGCTGAAAACAAGATTCGTACAATGATGGTTATTGGATGTGCTATTAGTGAAACAAGCGGTATCTACGGTTTAATTGTGGCACTTCTTTTATTGTTTGTTAGATAAGAGATGTTGTATGTTAAAAACAAAAAAAATTAGATTATTTCTTCTAACACTAATTTTGATTCTTATTTGTTTCTTAAATCTTTTTAGTCTAACAAGTTGTAATATTGATTCTTCCCAAATATACGACTCTTTATTCCCGAATGTTATTGTTATTATTGTTCATAGTTTAAGTACAATCCTTTTAATAATTCTTTCTATTTGAATTGTGTGATTACCGACAAAAAATAAATTAGAAGAAAGAAGAGAATACATTAGTAAAGTTTTAAATGATTCTGAGAAAGCGAAGCATGAATCTTTTAAAAGACTTTTGGATGCCGAAAATAAAAGACTTGATGCTTATGCGGAAGCAGAAAACATTATTATTCGGGCTAAAAATGAATCTTTCTTTGAATACAATGAAATTATCGAATTAGCACAAAAGAATAGTGAAATTATCAAAAATGACGCCTTAAAGCTTGCTGATGAATATAAGAAACAAATAGAAGTAAAAAATAATGAGAAGATTTTGGATTTAACTCTTTTTGCTACAAGCAAACTTTTAAAAGCAAAATTGTCAAAAAAAGATAATGAAAAATTCGTTTCTAAATTTATTTCCGACATTAAAAAAGAGAAGAAAGAAAAATAATAAAAAATGAAATTCGTTGAAAACTATGCCAAAATAATCTACGAAAAAATTGAAACAGATAAAGAAAAGTATTTCAAAAAAATCTCCGAATTAGTTTTAAAACTAGAACCGATAGAAAACTTAAATAATTTTTTATCTAACGAATCTATTCCTGTACAAAATAAAATCGATTTAATAACCAACATTTTACAAAAATGAGATTTGGAATTTATCAAAGAAGAAGTTTGTGTTATTTTTCTTCTTAATCGTTCTTCCTTCTTTTTTAAAATCTTAAAATTCACTCTCAACCTTTTAGGGGAAGATGCTAAAATAGAACGAGTAAAAATACTCACCGCTTTTAAAATGACAAAAAAAGAAATTTCCAAAATCCTTTCTAATATGCAAAAACATAATAAAAAAAAATACACTTATGTCCAAATCATTGATAAAAAACTAATTGGCGGATTTATTGTAAAAACGAAAGATTTTGTTTATAATAATAGTATTAAATATAAACTCGATTTAATCAGACAAGGGAAAATAAATATAGATGAAAAATAAGGACAATTATATCGAATTTATAAGAGCAGAAATCGATAAATACAGCGAAAAAACTGATTTCAACGAGACAGGAAAAGTAATCTCAATAAATGACGGAGTTGCTGTTGTTTCTGGATTAAAGAATGCGATGTTAAGTGAGGTTGTTATCTTTGAAAATAAAACGAAAGGAATGATCATGAATCTAGAAAATTCCATCGTTGTTGTTCTTATTCTTGGACAGTATAAAGATATTAAAGAAAAAAGTGAAGTCATTCGAACAAAAAGTATTATTTCTATTCCTATTGGGACTGATATTTTAGGACGAGTTTTATCACCTTTGGGAGACCCTTTAGATGATTTAGGAATAATTAATAATAAACGTTATTCCCTTATTGAAAAACCTGCCGCAGGTATTATGGAAAGAAGTAGTGTTAATGAACCTTTACAAACAGGAATCTTACTAATTGATTCAATGATTCCTATCGGAAAAGGACAAAGAGAATTAATAGTAGGAGATCGTCAAACTGGAAAAACAACAATCGCCATCAATACAATCATTAATCAAAAAGGAAAGAATGTAAAATGTGTTTATGTTAGTATTGGACAAAAAAACTCTTCCTTAGCCAAAATAATAAAAAAACTAGATAATGCTGGTGCTTTACAATATACAACCATCATTAGTGCCTCAGCTAGTGATTTTGACGCGAACAAATACCTAGCCCCTTATAGTGGAATAGCAATCGCTGAAGAATGAATGAATAAAGGAGAAGACGTTTTAATAGTTTTTGATGATCTAACAAAACACGCTTTTGCTTATCGTTCTATTTCTTTGCTCTTAAAACGTCCTAGTGGAAGGGAATCTTATCCTGGAGATATCTTTTACCTTCACT
The DNA here is from genome assembly GCA_031282725.1 of Mycoplasmataceae bacterium. Classification (GTDB taxonomy): domain Bacteria; phylum Bacillota_I; class Bacilli_A; order Mycoplasmatales; family Mycoplasmoidaceae; genus Malacoplasma_A. The sequence continues at coordinate 2,571 of JAITDD010000046.1, read as the reverse complement.
CTCGTTTATTAGAAAGAGCATGTAAATTAAAAGAAAAAGGTTCAATAACTGCTTTGCCTATTATTGAGACACAAAATAATGATATTTCGACATATATTCCTACAAATGTGATTTCTATTACTGATGGACAACTTTTCTTGCAAACAAACCTATTCAATTTAGGACAAAAGCCGGCGATTAATGTTGAATTAAGTGTAAGCCGAATCGGAAGTTCAGCTCAAAATAAAGTTATTAAAAAATTAGCGAGCAGTGTTAAAATCGCATTAGCTCAATATTACGATATGCTTAGTTTTTCCCAATTCGGAAACGAAGTTGATGATGACACTAAAATTATTCTAGAAAAAGGAAAAAGAATTAACTGAATTATTAAGCAAAACGAATCCATTGCATACGAATGAATTGTTGAGGCACAACTTCTTTATCTTATTTTCTCGAATACTATAGTATATATTCCTTTTGAAAGTATGGGTGAGTTTAAAAATTATTACATCCAATCTTGTAATGAAAGCGAAACATGAAAACAAATAGAACAAATGGTTGAAATTAATAAAGAACAGATTGAAGAATTAAATAAATGGACTTTAAATCTAATCTATGATTTTGTTAGTAAGTTAGGCAAAAATGATAATGAAATCCTTAAACTTATCAAAAAGCAACTTAAATAAAAATGGCAGCAATTGTTGAAATTAAAAGAAAAATCGAAGGGATAAAAAAACTCGAAAAAATTACTAATGTAATGAAAATTATTGCAGTTAGTAAAATTAACAAGTATAAACAATTATTTTTGCAAAACTCAGACTTTAATGAAATATTGTACCGCATCATCTCGCAAACTATCCCTTTTTGCGACAAAGAAAAGAATCAAAGCAATAGCACCTTATGAATCATTTTTTCTTCAAGTTTAGGAATGGCTGGCAACTTCAATTTAAATATATTTAAGAATCTAAGTCAAAATGTCAAACCAGAGGATAAAATAATTATTTTCGGAAAGAAAGGAATGAATTTTATTTCGGCGAAAAAGCTTAACCAATCTACTCTTTTTTCCTCTTCTATTAGTGAAAAAGAGTTTACTTATTTTCAATTAACAAGTCTTGTGAAAAAAATCTTTTATTCTTACAAAAAAAATATGTTTGGAAATATTTCTTTAATCTATTCCAAATTTGAAAGACAAAAAGTTAAATGTACAAATGTTTCAATCTTCCCATTAATAATAGATAAAAACACCATTTCAGACTTTAACTATAATTTTGAACAACAACCAGAAATTATCTACGAAAAAACAATAAAATTTTATCTCCAGTCTATGATTTATTCTGCTTTTATCGAATCCAAGTTTTGTGAGCAAGTTTCGCGAAAGAATGCAATGATGGAAGCAAACGATAATATTACAAAAACCATAACTGAATTAAAAAATCAATACAATAAAAAAAGACAAGAAAAAATTACAAACGAGTTAGCGAAAGTAATTTAAAATTTCCACTTACTTCGCAATGCATCTTTTTGGTATCATTTCGCAAAACAACACTAATATTACATAGTATATAATTAATTTATTAATAAAATGATACAAGCGTTAATTGACTCAAGAACTGAATTTGAAAATTTAAAAGAATCTGAAGAAGTAATTACTCAAGAAAAAATAAAAGATCTCATATCTCGCACATTCGAAGGATGCTTTCGTGAAACAGGTGTTGCATATCCACCACCGGGACAATCTCATACAGTATTAGAATTCGATACTTTTGGTAGATTAACAAAACATTTAAATTTTCAAGAGTTTCAAGAGTTATCTAATTTGGAACAAGAGATGTTTTTAGAATTAGATCCATTCCAGATTCCCAGTTCCGATGTTCAATATCTTACATGTGCATCTATTACAGTTTTATTCGAACAGGTTAAGTCTTATTTATATAAAATAAAAACAGAAAATGTTGAATCTATAACTGAAACAGAAGTTGATATATTTAACGGATGAGTTTCAAGTTATTCTGCTTCTGTTGAAAATGATCCAATCCTTACAAACGTACAAAAAGCTGAAAAAATGGCCGAGTTCTATAGACAAATGGATGAATATACCCCATCTTCTTTAACTAATCTTGATAAAGCACTTTTGCAAGATAATGAAAAGATAGTTAAATTGATGAAATTGAAATTATTTCCTAGCAATATTATCGATAATGCAAATTTTAATGAAAAACGACGAAGAATTAAACCGGCTCATATCACAATTTGTATTGATGGAACACGAGTATTTGAAGAGCCCAGAGGAAAATACGATGTTGTTATTTCTCAAAGGATTACATTCAAAGAATTAGTTTCGCATATTAATTTTACTGATGGAAGAGAAATTGTTTCTTCTGGTGGTGCTTTTTCTGCGATGAAAATTATTTTGGATCTAAACAAATTAAGAAATGTTTCCGATGAAGATGACGAAGAAACTAAAAAGCAAATATTAAAACAAGAGCACATCGCATTAGGAAAAATTACTGATATATTGATAGAAACAGCTAAAAGCACAGAATTAAAACCAGCTGTTAGATTTGCTGTATTTGGACCTGATGTTAAATTTCT